>CAZKSK010000510.1:0-1829 GCA_964555225.1 uncultured Bacteroides sp. | reverse complement strand
ATATTGGCTAGCGCAACTGAAAAGACACAACAGCCATTTATTAAAAGGACTTTATCGTTCTATCAAAATGTTCATTCGAAAAAATATGTTATATCCTATATAAAGGGTACATTGCATAATCTTCTTAAAAGTGTTCTATCTATGCCCGACCATACTAAGGCTAAATTATTATTGGATTATTTTGAACAGATATTACCAGAAAAAATTAATGAATCAGGTATAAGCATTGGCTTACAAAAGGATTTAGAATGGCATGGAAGCAGGAGTTCATATTATACAATTGTGGCTGGAGATATGAAATTCTTTAATAATTCTATAGGGCAATCTTACATTAATAGACTATCAATATATAGAGCTATAGATGATTATGCAGAAAATGGAAATTTTGTTGATATTATTATAAAATACCTATATATACAACTAATTGAAGATGTTATAAATAATAGAGCTATTAATGAACCCATTGCACCGGCCATTAATAAGCTAAAGGCTTTGATGAAAGATTTCGAAAAGGTATTTATTATTGATGACAATGCTGATTTTTGGAATAATAATTATTTTGTAGTTATCGATTTGAATGATGTGAATATAAATATGAAGAAACTAATACCTCTTCTTATATCATTCAAGCTTTATACAACCCATAAAAAAACAAAAAATGAAACTTTGAGTGAGTCCTTAAATATTATTGTTGATGAAGCTCATAACATCCTTTCTTACGAATCTATGAGGGAAAGTGAATCATGGAAGGACTTTAGATTGGAAACGTTTGAAGAAATTATAAAAGAAGGCAGAAAGTTTGGAGTCTTTCTAACAATTGCCAGCCAACGACCTTCAGATATCTCATCTACTATTATTTCACAGTTACATAACTATTTAATCCATAGATTAATTAATAACAGAGATTTGGAAATGGTAGAAAAGGCAGTATCTTATTTAGATAAATTGTCCATAGAGTCTTTACCTATTCTTCCTGTAGGAGCTTGTGTATTATCCGGGGTTATTGCAGATTTGCCAATTATTGTACAAATGTACAAGATAGAGAAACATTATAGTCCTAAAAGTGACAATATAGATTTGATTAAGAATTGGATTGATGAAGTCTAATCTGAATCAAATGAATTATGTTAATAGTTTTAGTTCTATCCATCTCCTCCGTTTGATGGATGGAATTACCTTACCTTTCCATTTACAGAATGTTATGTACTCATTCTCTATGTTTTTTTCGCCTCGCTTGATTTTCTGAATTAGCCGACTTTCAGGTTTGTTCTTATCGCCCAAGATAGAGACGTGACCACAGTTATAGGCGAGTGTGGCTAATAAAATAGTGTTAGAACCATAGTCACGGAATAAGTAACATAGTTTCTTTAGGTCACTACGTAACAACGAATCAGCCTGTCTCTTAGTAATCCTTGAGGTCAGTTTCTCACCGGGTTGAAGTCGATGTCCGTAGCCGATATAGGGATAGTCTTTTTTGGAGTGCATGCCTTCACAATGTTTTATAAGCAAAACAGCCCTCTCAAATTTGGGAAGGCTATAAAGTGAAGAATACTCCTTTGATGTTATGCTTGAATTTTGTGGCTTGTCTTTTGCTGAAACACTAATCGTCATTACAAGTAGCAGTACTGTCATCAAAAGTCTAATATTCAAGATTCTAATCATTTATATTGATTTTAGTTTTCAGCACACTAAATATGCTTATCCTTGCCAAAGATGGAATTGATCATTTCTTTTACGTCTTGTCCCACCTGAACAAAATTCTTGTAAAGTATGCGCTCACGCTCATCTACAGGACCGAAATTATAGAATTTAGGGATTGGATAATGTAT
>CAZKSK010000509.1:0-1830 GCA_964555225.1 uncultured Bacteroides sp. | reverse complement strand
CATCAGGCCTCAAACCGGGGAGTCCTCCGCTCCTCCGCAGTTCGGTTAAACGCTTAGTAAGTGTGTGGGCCATCATAATTGGTGCAGGCATTAGCTCTGGCGTTTCATCGCAAGCATAGCCAAACATAAGCCCTTGATCTCCTGCGCCAAGCTCATTAGAAGACAAATGATCTTCCGGGCAGGAGCCGACACCCATTGCGATATCCGGAGATTGCTGGTGAACAGCGCACTGAATCTCGCAACCCGCAGCATCAAAGCCTAACTCTGCACTGGTATACCCGATGCCTTCAATACACGAACGTGTGATTGCATCATAATTAATAACGGCCTTGCTTGTTATTTCGCCCATGATCTGGACGCCAGCAGGCTGTATGGTAACTTCACAGGCACAACGGGAATGAGCATCCTGCGCCAGCAACGCATCCAAAATTGAATCGGCAATCTGATCGCATACTTTATCCGGATGTCCCTGTGTAACTGATTCTGAAGTGAATTTTTGCATTTAACTTGTTCCCCCTAAATTACTAACTGCGGAGTGCATTCTGCAGTTAAGTTCCTTGATATTTCGTCGATTTGTCTTTCTTTATTTTAGCAATACTACCAACATAAAAAATGAGTGCAGCCAGCGTTACGACCATGGCGGCCCAGAGCAGTATCGTATCCAAGGGCACAACCCAATTCGCAAAAGAATTATGGAAAAAGCTTAGGCTAATGGCAATGATCATCAGCCACTGAGCAATCTTGCCAATCCTCTGGCTTGGAAGCACGATGCCCTTTTTAATTAGGCTGGCGCTGCCAATCATTAATATAACTTCCTTTATAATAATAAAGGTCACAGGTATCCAATTTGCTTTCCCTGATGATGCAAGAAAGGCGAGTGCCGTTACACAAAGAAGTTTATCAGCGAGAGGGTCCATGACTATCCCAAACTTGGTAATCGTATTGTATTTTCTCGCAACTCTTCCATCCAGCCAGTCTGTCAGACTAGCTAGAAGAAACACCGCAAGGGCGGCAATGAGATAGCCCTTCCTATAAATCCAGATAAATACGGGGATTAACACAACCCGAAAGAGCGTTAGGACATTTGCCAGGTTCCAAATGTTTTCAGTAGATTTTTTGTTTTGGTCCTCCAACCCATCCTTTGTGTCTAACATTTCATGAAACTCCCTTATCAATTTAGGAACTGGTGCAGGGACGCAGGCGCTTAAGCACTTTCAAAGTTTCCAGAAGAGAATCCGTAAGCGCATCCTTTGCTTTTCTATACTCGCCATACACAATTTCAGTCAGATTCATCTTCAAGTATCCGTCGCCGGAGAGAATCCTTTCGCTAATATATTGCATATCCTGCACCCATTCTATTGCGATCAGAGGTTGTCCATTTATTCCTCGCACCCCACACGCGAATTCATACATTGCTGCTTTGCACCTATCAGAAACACCTTCATCAGGTATATAAATCCCGAACGTATTTCCATGACCAATCGCGGAGTGTATATAGTCCGATGAGGTTACTTGTTCCATATTCGCATCGTTGTATACCGTATGAAAACCAAAAAGGCAGCGGTTTTGCTTTAGCATACGAAATACATTTTCGTCATTTTTGCTGCAAAAATCCGAACCGGACACCTTCACAGAAACCATCATATTATGTGTATCGCCAATAACTCCGGCAGAGCGATCCGAAATTAGTGCTGAGGATACGGACAGTGCAAACAGACAATCGTCAAAGCATTTTGCGACTTCACATATAGTGACAACATCCTTCGTTTTGTGCGGGCATATGATATAGCTATAAATGCCTAGTTCTCGGCCTTCTGCTATGAATTGCTT
>CAZKSK010000508.1:0-1835 GCA_964555225.1 uncultured Bacteroides sp. | reverse complement strand
GCCTCCTAGTAGTACCATAAAACCACATACAATTCGATAAGACTGAAGAGCCCAACTTCGCGAAGTAATAAAACGAACATTTGTTTCGCCATAATAATAATTACCTATAATGGTACTAAAAGCAAACAAAAATACAGCAGCCGAAATAAAATAACGTCCCACCATTCCTATTTCAGACTCAAGTGCTTTTGTAGTTAAAATAATACCATCATCTCCTCCACTATATAAACCGGAAAGAATAATAATAAAAGCTGTACAAGTACAAATAACCAAAGTATCAGTAAAGACGCCTAAGGACTGTAAGAGGCCCTGTTTTACAGGATGTGAAATATCAGCTGTAGCAGCAGCATTAGGAGCAGATCCCTCTCCTGCTTCATTACTGAAAAGGCCACGCTTAATACCTTGCATCATAGCAGCTCCAATCATACCGCCTGCCGCCTGTTGCACTCCAAAAGCACTTTCTACAATAACCTTGATTACATGAGGCAATTCTCCTATATTAACAATTACGATAAATAAAGCTAATAATATGTAGCCAACGGCCATGAAAGGAACTACAATACTCGCAAATTTGGAAATACGATGGATTCCACCAAAAATAATCATCAGCGTTAATAAAGTCATAACTATACCTATCAAAAAGCGGTCAAAAGTAAAAGTATCCGCCAACGAATCACAGATAGTGTTACTTTGTACAACCTGATTCGCCATTCCGAATGTCATAGTAATGAGAACGGCAAAAAGTACACCCATCCAATGTTTCTTCAACCCTATCTGCATATAATAAGCAGGACCACCGATATAGGAATCTTTTCCACGCAATTTATAAAGTTGAGCCAAAGTAGATTCCACAAAAGCTGTAGCTGCACCAAGAAGAGCCATTATCCACATCCAAAAAACAGCTCCCGGTCCACCTATAAAAATGGCGGAAGCGACTCCTGCTAAATTTCCTGTACCGACACGGCTGGATAATGCGACTGTGAAAGCTTGAAAAGAACTAATTTGTTTATGTGTACAGTCCTTTTCTTTATGAACTGTACCAGATTCTGTCAAGAGTTTTATCATTTCACCTATCATTCGGAATTGTACGCCACCTGAACGGATAGTGAAATAAAGTGCACAAAGTATCAAAACCCCAATAATAAGATATCCCCAGAGAAAATCGTTGGTAGCTCCCAACAAGTCAAGAATTTGTTGTCCTAATTTTGTCATGTTCGTATTTTTAATTAATCAATATATAATATCTCGTGTATTAAATTTTAATATCTTCAAAAATTTGAAACAAGTCTTCTACTGTATCCGCACGAAGCATGGCAATTCTGGTTTTCCGGAAATCAGGCACCCCCTTAAACAAAGGAGAAGCAGCCAAATGACGACGTATATGAAGGATACCTCTACGCTCATCAAGCCTTTCAACACTTTGGCGCACTTCTTCTTTCAACACATCCATCTTCCAATTAAAACTAAGAGCCGGAAGTTCCTCTCCCGTCTGAAGATAATATTTTACTTCTTTAAAGATCCACGGACAGCCAAAACTCGCACGCCCTATCATCACCGCATCTACTCCATAACGATCAAAACATTCTTTGCAGCGTTCAGGAGTCGTCACATCACCATTCCCAATAACAGGAATATGTATATTAGGATTATCTTTAACTTTACCGATTAGCGTCCAATCTGCTTTCCCAGTATACATCTGAGCCCTTGTACGACCATGTATAGTCAGAGCTGAAATACCACAGTCCTGTAATTGTTCGGCAAGTTCCACAATAATCTGATGATCGGAATCCCAACCTAAACGAGTTTTCACAGTAACAGGAAGATGAACCGCCTGT
>CAZKSK010000507.1:0-1837 GCA_964555225.1 uncultured Bacteroides sp. | reverse complement strand
TATGGATTTTGTTGCTAGTCTTTCATGTTTACTTTACAGAGCCAAAAATAGTTATACCAAATATTAGTATACTGTATTTTACTTAGAAAAACAATTAAAAATTTACTTGTAATAAGTTTGAAAGTAGCTTATAATCTATCTGTGGGTAACATAAAGGAGGATGCACAATGACTGATAATAAACAAATTTCTATTTTGCATGAAGTAGAAGATGCGATTCAAAATGTGGAAGATTCCACGTATAAGTTTTACTATAAAAACAGCCAAAGAAAAATTGTTCCAGTTGAAGACTTAGAAACTAATAATAAAGCAATAGAGAGATTGGATTTTTTAAAGAAGAATTGTTCTAATATTCCTAATCGCTATATAGAGAATTGGAAAGATGTCAAGTTATATAACCCGAAAGGGATCGTTGATAATGCAACCGCTTTATTATTAAAAATAGATGAAGGTGCCTATGATGTAAAAAACCCCCTAAATGACCTAACAGGTAAAGAATGGACCAAATTTACGTGTAGTTGGTTTATTTTTAATGCATTACATAGTGATCTCAAAGAAGAACGTGAGGTTACAAATGAAACCATGAGTCATCCTGCAACTTTTTCACCTACGATGGTTTCAGATTTTATTAAATTCTTTACTAAAGAAGGACAGTATGTAATTGATCCTTTTGCAGGGATAGGAAGCACTTTGGTTGGATGCAAGAGAACTGGAAGAATAGGCTATGGGATTGAACTAAATGAAAAGTATTTTGAGATAATAAAATTAAGGGTCCCAGAGTTCGAGAAGAATATATTTAACTGGGATTCTACAAAGCTTAACGAACTTGATTTGCCATTATTTGACTTTTCCATATCATCACCGCCATACTGGGATGTTCTTAATAGAAGCACTGACGGTTTTAAGAAAACTAGGAGTAATAAAGGACTAGATGTAAACTACTCTGATTCAGAAATAGATCTAGGCAATATCTCTGATTATAAAGATTTCTTGTATCAAGTATGCGGTGTATATGAAAAATTATATGATCGTATGCGTGAGGGTGCATATATCGTTATCATAGTAAAAAATGTGAAAAAGGGCGGCAAGTTATACCCTTTGGCGTGGGATATCGCAAGAATTCTGAGCGAAAAATATACCTTAAAAGACGAAAAAATATGGATCCAAGATAAAATAGGCCTTTCTCCATATGGATATCCTCATAGTTGGGCGTCTAACATTCTTCATCATTATTGCCTGATTCTAAGGAAGGAGAAATAATTTTATGGTCAGCACAGAAGTTATCAAAAATCTATTTGATAGACTAAATGATAAAAATGATTATAACAAAGAATACTCTAAAATATATAAACTGCATAAATATTGGGCAAGAAAACCGTGGTATATCATTGAAAAATATATTGGTCGATATTCTAACCCCGGGGACTTAGTGTTTGACCCATTTTGTGGAAGTGGTGCAACAGGTTTGGAGGCAATTTTAGCAGGTAGGAATTTTATTGGCTATGATCTTAATCCAATGGCCACTATGATCTCTTCAGAAAGCATGAACTTGGATTTCGATGTTGAGGAAATAGAAAAAGAATTTCAAGATATTGAAATTAAGTGTGCTGAAGAAATCCAGAAGCTATATTTAACTGAAGAGAAATGTCCTGCTTGTGGAACAACTCTACAATATAAGTTTATAAGCTGTGGTCCTAAGTTTTCTGATGAATATACCGGAAAGCTATTCTGTATTAAATGTAATTCTAAATCAGCTAATAAAGCCAAATCCTTAGATGATTATGATTATAAGAAAATTGATGAGATTAAAAATATGGATCTACGCTATTGGGTACCTG
>CAZKSK010000506.1:0-1839 GCA_964555225.1 uncultured Bacteroides sp. | reverse complement strand
TCAAGTCCAAGGCATCTTCAATGTAGGGCTCGAGTTTATCGACCGGGCAATTCTGATTTGGGTCAATATTCTCATATTGGCAGGAAAGTCCGCAGTTGAGAACAGGCAATGGCTCCGCTCCAATATCTTCACTCAGTACAAAATATTCGTAAAATCCAAGGCCGTAAGACTGATAATAATCCGGGAATTTTTTATGAGAAAAAGTATAGTTCCAACGATTAATATTTATCGGACGATTCTCAACCGGACCAATTGTATTTTTCCATTGATACCGGGTAGAAAGGTCGGTTCCTTCTACAATACATCCTCCTGGGAAACGAAATACACCTGGTTTGAGGTCTTTTAATGCCATTGCCAGATCTTTTCTCAAACCATTGGATCGATTATTAAATGTTTCTTGCGGGAAAAGAGAAATGTGTTCTATATCCAATACTCCGGTAGTAAGCATTGTTATGCGAATCGAACTTTTGGAACATGTTTGCATCGGAGCAAAGGTTATCATATACTTGTTCCAGGACTTGCTATTTATACTTACCTCTTTAGATTCAATAATATCGTTCTTATCCGAAACCATTTCAATTTTCAATTTCATAGTTTCATTTTTCAAAGTTCTGGCGTAAAAAGACAAATCATATTTTTCATTTGTCTTGATACCTATACCTTTAAATCCTTCATTAATTAAACCCGTTCCTGTTAGCTGCTTTCGGTTTATTAACCGGGCATAATGCGGATTTCTGTCAAAACAAGGTTTATCAGATCGGATAGATACATCTCCAAATGGGGTCCATCCTGTAAAAGGATACTCAAATTCAAATGACCGATTTTTTATTAGTTCGGCATACAAACCTCCGTCAGCACCAAAGTTAATATCCTCAAAAAATACACCATACATGGTTGGTTGAATTGTAGATCCTATTTTATCAACATCCATTTTAATTAAATAATCAGATTCTGTTGATTGACCGAAAAGTGAGAAACCGGCTGTCAAAAATGAAAGAACACATAATCCTTTTTTTAAATTAGAATTCATAATAGTAGGTTTTTCATAAATATTATTCTAAAACTAGCCACAAAAGTAAAAGAAAGTAAGAAGTCGAGACAATAAAAAGTTATATATTTGCATAAGTAAACAAATGCATGCTTTAAAACATCATTTATATAGTTCATAAATACAAAGAACAACGTAATTTTACACCCGTTTAGAAAAATAAGTACACATGAAAAACGAACTTACGCTGTCTGGGTTAAAGGTAGCTAACTTTAGCAAACTCATTGACGGTAAAGAAACTCAGCTCTTCGTCCTTGTTAACAAAAGTGGAATGGAGCTGACTGTCACTAATTTTGGAGCCAAAATAGTATCGCTGTTGGTAAAAGATAAAGAAGGCAAAATGGTAGATGTAGTTACCGGGCACGATTCAATAGATGACTATCTTACATCTGAAGAACCCTATTTCGGTGCTATTTGCGGACGATTTGGAAATCGTATTGCCAAAGGAAAATTTGAAATTGACGGTATAACTTACGATAAACTGGCAATTAACAACGGACCGAACAGTCTTCATGGAGGAATTAAAGGATTTAATGCTGTGGTTTGGGATGCGGTTTTAAAAGACACACAGACCCTTGAACTAACCTATATTTCGCCTGATGGAGAAGAAGGCTTTCCAGGCAATCTGAAAACAACTGTTACATATCACCTTTCAGATAATAATGAAGTTGTTATTTTGTATAATGCAGAAACTGACAAGCCAACCGTATTGAATCTTACCAATCATTCATACTTCAATCTATCCGGAGCAGGCGATCCCCGAGATGAAGCTGATGCTTCAGGAGATGGAG
>CAZKSK010000505.1:0-1843 GCA_964555225.1 uncultured Bacteroides sp. | reverse complement strand
TACGTATGGACCGGTGAGCAATCTGCCGACAATCCTGATTATGCTGTGGCTTACCAGTTTAATACAGAAAACAACCTGGTTATTAAAGTAAACATTAAAAAAGATGCCAATATATCAATACGATGTATTAAGGAATAGACATACGTTCGATGATTAAAATATATTTTGAGGGTTATGACCTTGAGGTAGTAGGATGAGGTAGGACCGCCGGAGGGCGGTCCTTTTTTGTTGCCTTTTTTCATTTTATCATGACAGGTTTATTATCTTTGCAAAACTTTTTTAACAAGGGAATTGAATATGTCAAATAATCTTCAAACAGAACTAAGCGAGCAGGAATTAATCAGAAGAACCAGCCTCGACGAATTAAGAGGTCTGGGCATTAATCCTTATCCTGCAGAAAAATTCGAAGTAAGCGATTACTCCGCGCAGATCAAGGAAGGTTTTAAAGACGATGAAGATTTTGGTAAGGTTACCCTGGCCGGACGTATTATGAGCCGCCGTATTATGGGTAAAGCATCATTTGCAGAGTTGCAGGATGCCGGGGGCCGTATTCAAATGTACATTTCCAGGGATGATATCTGTCCTGATGAAGATAAAACCTTATACAATACCGTATTTAAAAAGTTGCTGGATATTGGCGACTTTGTAGGTGTCTCGGGTCATGTGTTCAGAACCCAGGTTGGTGAGATTTCCATTCATGTGGAATCGTTGACGGTTTTGGCAAAATCGCTGAAACCGCTACCAATTGTAAAAACAAAAGAAGGGAAAGTTTATGATGCATTCTCTGATCCGGAGATGCGTTACCGTCAGCGTTATGTTGATTTGGTAGTAAACCCCGGCGTGAAGGATACTTTTGTTAAACGCACAAAACTGATCAACTCCATTCGCGATCTGTTTAACAGCAAGGGATACCTTGAAGTTGAAACACCGGTGTTACAGCCAATTCCGGGTGATGCTGCTGCCCGTCCGTTTGTAACACACCACAATGCATTGAATATTCCATTATATATGCGTATTGCCAACGAGCTTTACCTGAAACGATTGATCGTCGGTGGATTTGATGGTGTATATGAATTTTCCAGAAATTTCCGTAACGAGGGAATGGACAGAACCCATAATCCGGAGTTTACCGCCATGGAAATTTATGTAGCCTATAAGGATTATAACTGGATGATGGATCTGACCGAAGAACTGGTTGAAAAAGTTGCTCTCGATCTTCACGGATCAACCAAGTTAAAGGTGGGCGATAAAGAGATTGATTTTAAACGGCCGTATAAACGCATCACTATGCTTGATGCGATTAAAGAACATACCGGTATCGACATTTCCGGAATGAACGAGGATCAGCTTCGCGAAGTTTGTAAAAGGATTGATGTGGAGGTGGACGAAACCATGGGTAAAGGGAAGATCATTGATGAAATTTTCGGTGAAAAATGTGAAGGAAGTTACATTCAGCCTACGTTTATCATTGATTACCCGGTTGAGATGTCACCCTTGTGTAAAAAGCATCGTAGTAATCCGGAACTTACCGAACGTTTTGAATTAATGGTGAATGGAAAGGAGCTGGCCAATGCTTATTCAGAATTAAATGACCCGATTGATCAGCGTGAACGCTTTGAGGAGCAGTTGAAGCTGCTGGAAAAAGGTGACGATGAGGCAATGTTTATCGATCAGGATTTTTTGCGGGCACTGGAATATGGTATGCCTCCTACATCGGGAATGGGAATCGGCATTGACCGTTTGGTGATGTTGATGACGAATCAGCAGGCTATCCAGGAAGTGTTGTTTTTCCCGCAGATGAAACCCGAAAAACGTTCATTACCTGATAGTGATGAAAAATTTA
>CAZKSK010000504.1:0-1843 GCA_964555225.1 uncultured Bacteroides sp. | reverse complement strand
AGAATTCAAACGTGATCTTTATGCTTTGGGAGAACCTCCTATTCCTCATTTTATAAAACGTAAGGTTGAATCTGCCGATGCGGAACGTTTTCAGTCGATTTTTGCTAAAAACGAAGGTGCAGTAACAGCTCCTACGGCAAACCTTCATTTTAGTAGAGAGTTAATGAAACGTATGGAAATAAAGGGTATTGACTTTGCTTTTCTTACTCTCCATGCAGGATTAGGAAATTTTCGTGAAATAGATGTTGAGGATCTTACAAAGCATAAGATGGATTCCGAACAGATGTTTGTTGAGAAAAAGGCTACCGATATTGTCAATAAGGGAATTGATGAAAATCGTCGTATTTGTGCGGTCGGAACAACGACAGTCCGTGCTATTGAAACGGCGGTAGGTGCCGATGGACATTTAAAAGAATTTCAAGGATGGACCAATAAATTTATTTTCCCTCCTTATACCTTTTCTGCGTCTAACTGCATGATCTCGAATTTCAACATGCCATATTCGACTCTATTAATGCTTGTAGCGGCTTGTGGAGGTTATGACTTGGTGATGGAGGCTTATGATGTAGCCTTAAAAGAGAATTATCGTTTCGGCACTTATGGCGATGCCATGTTGATATTAGATGATTGATATGTCGATGGCTTATTTGGCTCTGGGATCAAATCAAGGTGACAGGCAAAAAAATTTGGAAACGGCAATAGCCAAAATACAAGAAAAGATAGGGCCTGTTAAAGTCCTATCTTCTTTTATAGAGACGTTTCCTGTTGGTTTTTCCTCCGAGCATCTTTTTTTGAATGCCGCAGTAGGAATCGATAGTGATCTGTCACTTCAAAAATTATTGCCGATTACCCGGTTAATTGAGAAAGAAATGGGGCGAATCACGAAAAGCCATAATAGAGAATATCATGATAGGATAATCGATATTGATATTCTTTTTTATGATGATCTGATTTTTCATAATGAAGAACTTACAGTTCCTCATGCACATCTTCAGGAACGTTTGTTCGTTCTTCAACCGATGGCTGAAATAGCTCCTGATTTTGTTCATCCTCTTATCGGAAAAACCATGCAAGAGATGTTTTTGGACTTGAAGGCAGAGACTTATTCTTTACATTGATGATTTGATGTAGAAACAATAAAGTATAAATCTTAAATTTGTGATATGAAAAAGGGCCAATACATTATGGCAAATTATTCAAGGAGAAGACCTTCAAGTTGACTGATGAACCAAAGAATATATTGGAGTTAAAGGTCCAAATCATTTTACCGGAATTATACTTTTTGAAAGAGATCTTTTAACAGTATCTGCATATGCAGCATCTATTTCGCTAATATGCATAATAAACCATTTTCTTAAAAAAATAACCATTTGTTCAACAAGTACTTTGTTTTTGTAATTGTAAGCTATTTGAAATTCATTACATTTGTCTTTGAATATATTATGTTGTACAATATGTTGTTCTATGTATTCCCAGTGAGCATCACGCATTAATTTTTCTTCAGTATTAAAATGATAAATTGTATACTTTTCTAATCTATCTAGTTCAGATAATATATTGCTTTCTCTTTCTTGTTCATTCTCTTTTTGATTTAGTGAAAGCAATTTGTCAAATATCTCAAAAAACACTTTATGTTGTTTATCAATAATTGGGATATCAAGTAATATATAATTAATTTTAACCCCGTTTACATTTGAAAATTCTAATTGTGATTCCATTGTTTATCAGTTTATTATTTATTTAATGTGAATCCTTTACGTACCATATGTCCCCATCCTTTATTATTCTTTTTAAAAAAATAATCTAAATTACCAGATAAAGAAAAAAGCATATTTACCGGTTG
>CAZKSK010000503.1:0-1844 GCA_964555225.1 uncultured Bacteroides sp. | reverse complement strand
CAGTTGGTAGTTGAAGCACTTTGGCTATTACAATTGCATATTCCTTTTCCTTGTAAGTGTTCTATGACTGCTTTTATAAGAGGTAGTTGCAGACATGAAGGATTTTCAATAATTATTTCTTCACGTCCGTTTTTCGTATGTAATGCAATGGGGTCAAAAGTATAAACAGAGAAACAGATCATACCTTCATCCCCGATAATCTCAATACGATCTTCTTTAGCCGATTCGTGTGCAACAAAACACCACGAACCGGAACCTGGAAGCCCATTTTCAAATTTGAAACAAGCGCTTAATGTATCTTCGGCTTCATAGAGTCCTGCTTGATTACTGCAAAAGCCTTCAGCTTCTAAAATGCAGCCGAACATATATTGCAGAAAATCCAATTGGTGAGGTGCTAAGTCATAAAAATAACCACCACCGGCTATATCACTTTGTACGCGCCATGGCAGATTATCACGGTTATAATCTAAATCACGCGGTGGAACGGCAAAACGAATTTGAACATTTAGAACTTTACCGATTTTTCCTTCTTCTACTAATTCTTTTACTTTTAAGAAATAGGGAAGATAACGACGATAATATGCGACAAAACAGGGTATCCCTGTTTCTTCTGAAATACGGTTAATTCTGGAACAGTCTTCATAGCTTGCAGCCATGGGCTTTTCTATATATACCGGTTTTCCTGCTTTCATAGCCATGATGGCATAAGTGGCATGTGAAGAAGGAGGTGTGGCTATATAGATGGCATTTATTTCGTCATCATCTACTAACTCTTGAGCATCATCGTACCATTTACGTATATGATGTCTTTCTGCATATGATTTTGCTTTTTTAGGATCACGGCTCATTACAGCAATCACTTCAGAACCTTCAATCATGGAGAATGCCGGACCACTCTTTTTTTCGGTGACTTCTCCGCATCCAATAAATCCCCAACGAATCATTTGTAATATTTGTTTATAAGTTGATTATAATCTTTTGTCTTTTTAAATTTTTCAATCCATTGATTGAGATTTTTCAATAAATCTTTTTGTTTTCTATTTACACCCCATGAGTAGAATTGATTAAAACTGATTTCTGTTTTTGTATCTAATTGGGGATAATATTTTATAGCGGCTTGTACCGTATTTTTACTGCATACTGCATAATCGATATTTTTATTGGCAACCATGGCCATTAATTGTTCCGAACTATATTTCTTGACTTTTTTTATATAGATCGTATCTCCGATTTCCTGCATTAAATTTTCAATTCGATGATAAACAGTCGAATATTCCGATATATACAATGTCTTTTTCCCTAGTTGTAACTGACTATTAATATATATGGAATCTTTTTCATTTGTTTTTTTTCGCTGCACTAAAACTTGCTTATCAAGCAATATTGGCTTAGTGTAACTCATTAAGGAATCTTTTGATTCTGTCGTAAGGAGGATTCCAGTAATTATTAAGTCACATTTTCCCGTCTTTAATAGTTCCCTTTGCTTTGGATATGAGTTTTCTGGAATAACTTCTATTTTCAAATGTCTGCTTTTAGCAAATCTTTTTGCAGTCTCATAATAGAAGCCTGCTAAGGAGTCTCCCTCAAAATGAAAACTTGAGTTACTGTATTCACAAGTAACTTTAAGTATTCCCTCTTTTTGAATTTCTTCAAAGCTTCTTGGCTCTCCTCTGTTAATTTTCGGATTGTATTTTAGTACAAATAAAATAGAGACTATTATGAACGTTAGTAATCCGAGTTTCAAATATAATTTTTTTTTGTTTATCATTTTAGTCGTAGAAGTTCCATGAGATACCTAACTTGAGTATACGCGGATTGATAGGATAATGTGGTGCAAGGAAATA
>CAZKSK010000502.1:0-1849 GCA_964555225.1 uncultured Bacteroides sp. | reverse complement strand
GCTTGGAAGCGGAATATCACTTGGCCACCCCATAGGATGCACAGGCGCAAGGATGGCAGTAACAACAATGTACCAGATGAAAAGGAAGAATTTCTCTACAGGTATCGTATCCATGTGTATCGGAGGCGGTATGGGTATGGCGATGGTATTCGAAAGATAGTATAGAGATTAAAACGGTGTTATAAGTGAGCATGTCATTCCCGCCTTCGCGTGAATGACAATAATTACCGGGTGAATCTGATTGTGAAAATATTGTTTCAGTTAAATGGAGTTTACTAATGGCAGATTTTCAGAATTTAAAATATACGAAGGACGGTGATATCGGTATTGTAACGATTTCACGGCCGAAAGCGATGAATGCTCTTAACACAGAACTGCTTGTTGAGCTTGGCAAAGTTGCTGATCTTGCTGCTGAAGATAAGAATCTGAAGATCATAGTCTTCACCGGCGAGGGGAAAGCCTTTGTTGCAGGCGCAGATATTGCTGAGATGAAAAATTTCAACAGTGAGCAGGGGCGAGAGTGGGGCGAACTCGGTTCAACTGTATTTAATAAGATCGAAAAGCTGAAGATCCCTTCGATTGCTGCTGTTAATGGTTTTGCCCTTGGCGGGGGATGCGAGCTGGCCATGTGCTGCGACATACGGATTGCTTCCGAAAACGCTAAGTTCGGGCAGCCTGAAGTGGGGCTCGGCATTACACCTGGATACTCCGGATGCGTGAGGCTCCCGAGACTCGTGGGACCTGCAAAGGCAAAAGAGCTTATTTATACAGGGGATATTATTAACGCTGCTGAAGCTGAGAGAATAGGCCTTGTGAATAAAGTTGTTGCTCCGGACCAATTGATGGATAGTGCTATGGAACTGGCGCGGAAGATTGCTTCACGTGCGCAGATAGCAGTCCGCTATTCAAAGATGGCGATAAACAGGGGCCTTGAGACAGATATTGAAACAGCAATTGTTTTTGAAAATCAGGTTTTTGCTCTCTGTTTTGCTACAGAGGATCAGAAAGAGGGTATGACTGCGTTTATTGAAAAAAGAAACGCTGATTTTAAATGCAGGTAGAACCTGCACGTTTTTGTCTTCTATTACTCTGATATTCAGCCGCAGATGCGGCTGGATATCACTTATATCCTGTCCAGCCTTTGGTCTTCTTATAATTGTTAAAGCTACAATAATTTAATCAATAGAATTACACCAATAATTGCATACTGAGTATTGTTATTAAAGCTGAAAAAGGCCTTATATCCTATAGCGGATTTTTTTTAGATTATAGCACTTAGGTTTTACTATTAAATTAGAACATCAAATTGTCATTTCGAAGAAGCGTCAGCGACTGAGAAATCTATTTTTTTAACGATAATTTTTAGATTTCTCACATACGTTCGAAATGACATAGCTCTATTATTTTAAAAAATTTAATAGAAGGTATTTCAGTTTAAGGCGGTGTAGATAATTATGCAATATATAGTGCAGAATGAAAATGATTATTTCAGCCAGTCGGGACTTGCTACACTGGAACTTGATGAAGGTTTAACCATAGTCAGGTTTAATGATGAACTCTCAAAAATTACCGGGATACCTGAGCCTGTACTTTCCGGAATGAAGTGGAATGATCTCATAGCATATTACAACCCCTGCTCAATGAGGGGAGAAAACTTATACATTAAATGGGGGATGAAAACTCCAACAGGTAAATTCTGGTGCTGGCAGAAATATAAAAAGCCCCGGAGAATATTTTCAGCTACAGTAAAATACGACTGGATAGAAAGGATCTATTACGCCACTCTTTATGATATCAGCGATCAGATCTCTCCGGAGAAACTTGTAACCGACGGCGGAATAATAACCGG
>CAZKSK010000501.1:0-1854 GCA_964555225.1 uncultured Bacteroides sp. | reverse complement strand
ACATTTTCTCGGAGGTAGTAGAGAAAAACAGAATATTAAAAAAGCATTTGATCTAAACGTAATCATTCTGGTTTACATAGGTTACAAGCTACCAAATTCATCAATTTTAAGAGTCAAATTAAATTAATGTCTTTGTATAATTGAGCATTCGAATACTCTCTTAGTTTCTTATTATAGCAGGCGGTAATTGCTATCCAGATAAACACATAATAAGTTGAGTAATCAGGCAGATTAAAGTAAAACATCAATAAGACATGGAGAAATACTAGGATCGATAACGCTTTAACCATGTCATTATTGCTCTTAAAGAACCCCAAATACGAGGCCCTCAAAAAAATTAAAAGAAATGGAATTAGGTAAAGCAACCCTCCCCTTAATATTACAGTTAAAAACCCTTGTTCAACAATATCCAATGTTCCTCCTGAATAAAAGGAACGATATACTCTTCCCATGATGCCTCTGCCGAAAATCCAGTCATTTGCTGATGTAAAGTCTTCATAGAAGTCTCTAAAGACTGCGCCCCTTGATTCCTCAAATGCGGCTTTACTAAATCCTCTTTCAAACGCATAGGTTGATTTTACTAAATACCCAAATGAAAATATCAATATCACCAATAAGAATCCTGCAAGGTACATTGAAACTCTCTTCTTGATAGTAATTATTGGGCTTCTTAATCTAATAAATATCATAAATAATAGCAATAACAAACCGGAAATTGCTCCGCCCCTCCTTCCATAAAGCAATGCCAAAACTATAAATAATATGTAATGTAGAATTAGTATGATCGAGACATACTTCTTTTTTGAATAGTGTGCAATCAAGATTAAAAAATTGCTTCCAATATTAAAAAGATTGATCCTCTCAAATTGCTCTAGCCAGTTTTCAGGAGATAAATTAAAAGCAAAAATGAAAAGTTGCACGAACAGCACAAGGAACATTAGAGGTACTGCATATTTAAATATTGTTAGAAAAAAGCTAACATCAAATCTTATTAGTAGTATTATAAGTGGAATCAGGTATGGGATAAAAAATGCTCTGTCTGCAAATGTTCGTTGGACATAAATTAAAGCATTATAATTAAATATCGCTGTAATCAGGAGGTATAAAGTGTAAGCAAAGAACCAATAAAATATTAAAGACAAACCATCCTGATGAATCATTCTTGATGGGCTGATGAAGACGTAAATAATTAGTACTGTTAATACAGAGATGCTTAGAAGATACTTGACAATTTGGGGAATTCCATACATGTATTCAGCCCATGTAACCCAAGTAAAGACATTCAATAAGAGAAGCGAAATAAAAAATAAACGCCAATTCCGAATCAATTTAAATACTTTTTTTGAAAAATAGTGTTTTAATAATCAGCAGTATGTCTCCAAAAAAGCTTCTATTCCTATAATACTCCAAATTAAGTCTCACTTTGTCTGGCCAAATAACCTCATTGTAGAATTTTACCGGATCCGCAGCAGCTGCTATCAATGACTCTTCTTGTGAATATTTTAATGATGCTGGACTTGTTAGTCCAGGTCGAATAGTAAGATATGCCCTTTCATCAACAGTTAATTTGCAAATATATTCCGGGACATCAGGTCTCGGACCTACCAGGCTCATATCTCCTTTTACCACGTTGAATAATTCTGGAAGTTCATCTAGTTTAAATTTTCGTAAAATCGCTCCCAATGTTGTTATGCGACTATCTCCACGTATAGAGATTGTCGACACTATCTTATGCTCTATCATTGTACGAAATTTGAACATTATGAATTTGTTTCCGTTTCTTCCAACTCTTACTTGCTTAAATAGGACAGAACCAGGCATCAGAACTTTTATCATAATAGGAATAAGCAAAAA
>CAZKSK010000500.1:0-1862 GCA_964555225.1 uncultured Bacteroides sp. | reverse complement strand
TCTTTCGGAGTAGATCAAAGGCTTCGGGTTTCTGCTTGCCCGACCAATAAGCTGCGGGAGCAAGTGCAAACCGTTTGTTCTCGCCGTGCAAGATGATGGACCCCGGCGTTTTTCAAGATAGTTGTCGCGTAAACCTGTTTTAAGCTGCCCGTTTTGGCTCTGACTCAGGTCGCTCTGGATTCAACATCACAGCGCCGATAGGCGTCCAGTTTCGCGTCGTTCTGCTCCACCTGGTGGGATGTTGTGCCTGGGCGGCCTGATACACGGCATGCCGCTTTTCCAACAGGGCCTTATCTTCGCCGCGGTGTCGTTCGCCCGGCGTGACGAAGCCTATGCGGCTATGCCGATGTTCTTCGTTGTACCAAGCCATGAAGTCATGCACCCATTGCCGTGCAGCCTCCAGACTGGCAAAGCCATCGGTTGGCCACTGCGGGCAGTACTTCAGCGTGCGGAACAGCGACTCCGAGTACGGATTATCGTTGCTGACCCGTGGTCGACTGCGCGAGGGACGGATGCCAAGATCATGCATCTTGGTCAGCAGGGTAGCTGACTTCATTGGCGCCCCGTTGTCCGAGTGCAGCACTAGCGGCTGTTGCCAGCACTGTTCACGCAAGACGCTACGTTGCAGCAGGGCCGCCGCCAACTCACCGCTCTCTTGCTCATGCACCTCCCAGCCCACGCCTTTGCGGCTGTAGATGTCCTCTATCAAATAGAGGTAGTAAAACTGCCCGCGCACCGGAGATGGCAGGTAGGTGATGTCCCAGGACCACACCTGATTGGGACCGGTCGCGGTATGGCTACTGGGTGCCGGTACTCGCCGGGGAGGCTGACTTCGGCCTCGCCGATGCTGCTGATCTGCCGTGCGCAGGATGCGATAAAAACTCGACTCGCTGGCCAGATACCTCCCTTGGTCGGCCAACCGGGGCACGATTTGGCTCGGCGGCAACGAGGCAAACTCCGGGCTGTTGCAGACCGCCAACACCGCCTGTCGCTCCTCGGGGCTCAAGGCATGCGCCGGCCTTGGGCGAACCGCGCTGGGCCGCCCATCGGCCATCAATTCGGGGCCGGCCAACCAGCGCTGGAGCGTGCGCAGACTCAGCCCTAGCACCTCGGCGGCCGGCTGCTTGCGGGCTCCCGCCGCCAGTGCCTTGCGCCACCATGCAACGTATTGCTGCCGTTCTGGCAACGAGGTCAATCGACCTCGTCGACGCTGCTCCAGTAGGCATCGAACTTTTTTTGCAATACCAGCAAGGCAGCCGCCTCGGCCAGGGCCTTGTCTTTGCGCCGCAGCTCCTGCTCCAATTGCCGAATGCGTTTCTTGTCCGCCTTGGCCTGCGCTTTTTCGGCCTGCTGTAGAGCGCGTGACGATTGCTGGCCCATGATGCAGGCTTGCCGCCACTGCTGGACTTGCTCAGGGTAGAGCCCTTTGCGACGGCAATACTCGCTGAGCTCAATCTCAGAAAGGGCCGCCGTTTCCAGCACGGTGGCGAACTTGGCCTCTGGCGGCCATTCATCAGTCAGTTTGTGGTCACCCGGCACCGGAGCGCCTCCCTGTTTGGCTTGTTTGCGCCAATTATACAGAGTGACCTCGCTGATGTTTTCCTGTCGCGCCAACTCGGCAACGGACATGTTGATGGGCGGCAGTAGCTTCTTGAGCAAGGCGGCCTTCCGTTCACTTGAATAACGAGCCATTCGACACTCTTCATCCGCCCCCAGTCTTCACTTGTTGATGATTCAGGTTAGGCGACAACTAGTCTGACACCGGGGGCCAGCAGGGAGGCCAGCTTTTTTCTGGTGCGCAACTCCAGCATGGCCTCGCCATAAGCTTCCTGAAGTTCTTTGAGCTGCTTCTCGTACTGCTC
>CAZKSK010000499.1:0-1863 GCA_964555225.1 uncultured Bacteroides sp. | reverse complement strand
CGATAACATCCCCTCGGCTTCACCTCTTCGTATGGCCAACAAACGATGTGAAGTACATCGCTTTAAAGGTTCTGAAAAATCAAAATAATCACGGTATTTATCGGCTTCGTTTTCTTTGCCCTTGACCTTGACTGAAGTAATCACAGCTCCACGAGTAAACTCAGAACGCACGGCATTACGACTTTTTTCGTCTTCGTTTACCTGTTCGGCAATGATATCACAAGCTCCTTTTAAAGCGTCTTCTTCCGATTTTACTTCTCCCTTCACAAATCGTTTGGCCATTTGATGAATATTATTATCACGCTGCAAAAGTACAGTAAGAGCCAATGCTTCCAAACCTTTTTGACGTGCAATTTCTGCACGGGTACGACGTTTCGGTTTATAAGGAAGATAAATATCTTCCAATTCCGTAGTATTCCAGCAATCTTCAACACGACGACGAAGTTCATCAGTCAGTTTTCCTTGTTCTTCAATAGTACCAAGTACTGTTTCTTTTCTTTTAAGCAATTCATTCAGCGTATCATTAGCCTTCTCGATGTCAGCAATCTGAACTTCGTTAAGAGCACCGGTAGCCTCCTTTCTATAACGGCTGATAAAAGGAATCGTAGCCCCCTCTCCCAACAACTTTAACACGGCAAAAACTTGCCGTTCCGACACACCTGTCGAAACGGCAACTCGTTGTTCTATAGTCATATATTCTTATTTTTTCATTCTTTCATACTCCAAACTTGCCATAATAAACGGACCAATAGCTTTTCCTTCATTGGTTACCATCTTTACATCACTTCCACAAAGATAATAATCGGCACTCCCGTCACGTTCCGGTGATTTTGCAGGACCTAATCCGGCAGAACGGCACGTATTGGTCAGATTGATCGTTCCATCAGGATTTCTCGTAATGAAAGTGGAAAGTAAGCCTTTATAGGCTTTTTCCGCTACCGATTTGTATGCTACAGGAAGAACCCCTATACGAATACCCTTAAAAAAAGCATAAGTAAACATAGCAGAAGCTGAAGATTCCAGATAATTTTTTACTCCGCAATGACTTACATAATTACAATCATATTGCAATAGCTGATACCACACGCCACTTTTTTTATCTTGCCAACGGGACAAACCGGCAGCTACTTCTCGAGTAATTTTACATAAACGATCATAATCAGGATGATCTTTCGGCATTGATTCAAGAACATCTGTCAAAGCTGCAAAAAACCATCCCATACCTCTTCCCCAAAATTCTTTTGAACAACCTTTATACGGTTCTTCTTTCTTTGCCCAAAAGGCATTTACATCTGCCGGATCGGCAGCCCAACCATGATAATTCAGTTGTTTCTCCGTATCATACGTATGTCGATGTATGGTAATAAATTGACGAGCTATATCGCTCCAAGCCTGCATATCCCGCGGAGCAAAATTGGCTTGCCATTCCGCATAAAAAGCCGCACCCATATATAGTCCGTCCAGCCACATCTGATTAGGATATATCGCCTTATGAAAAAAACAACCTTTTCCATCCGTCAATTGAATACGTGGATAATTATGAACCAAATAGTTACGTAACCAATCCGCAGCTCTCTTATATCGATCGGCATTATGAGTCCCATTTTTCACATCGAGTTCCTTTTCGTGTCGATATAACTCAAACAAAACCTTTCCAGAAGCTATATTGTCAATATTATTTTTTTTAAAATTTTTGAAGTTTCCATTTACATCAATTGCCGAATCTGCATAAGCTTTACACCATTCATACAAAGGTTGTGTCCATTTTTCACCCTTGTATTGTTCGAACGTTTTCAATAAAGATTTGGAGACAAGGCCATTTACGTAATCCCAATTTTTCCCGTGCGTCCATTGTTTCCCCTG
>CAZKSK010000498.1:0-1864 GCA_964555225.1 uncultured Bacteroides sp. | reverse complement strand
GAGGGGCGCGCACAAACCGCGCCAATGACGCGCTACAGGTTAAGCAAAATGTTATGTCGACCCTCCGGGCGGGGGAATAAACTATTATTACTGAGGTTAAAAAATGTATGTTACTAGTTATAGATCTTTTAAAAACTTAGATAATAGCACAGCTTTATCTGAAATTGAAAAAACTTATAATAGTAATAACCAAGCAATTAAAAACGAATATGCTGTTATTTATAAATTAATTAAGACAAAAAATACAGCTCTTTCTAGTAAGCTAAAAGATATACATAGTCATTACTTTAGATGTTTACAATATGAAGAATCTAGGCAATTCCTAATTGAAGAGCATTGTAATCATAATTCTATTTCTCTAAGTCGTCATAATCTTTATCATGATAATAGCAATGAACTAAGAGAATCCATCCTTAGTTATTTTTCAAAATATAAAACATTTTTAAATGAAGTGGCTGTATATTTATCCAGAACAGATTTAAAAGATATTAGGGGAATTAGGTCGAAATCTTTTGGAAGTATGCTAGAATCGTTAAAATATATTGACTCAGACATGAATTTAATTCAAGTCTTAAAAGATTCCACTTCATTTAATGAAAAAGTATTTTTCTTTAGAGATAAATTCATTGAACATCCAAAGAAAACATACGATTTTTATATAGAAACAAAACCATTTTGTGGCTCAATGTTAATTCCAGCAATTGTAAGTGAAAGAAATAGATCTTTAGACGAGACAATAAAGGATGAATTAGCAGAGGCGAATGAAGATCCCAATTGCTTTCTCGAATTAACAACGATGGGTATTGCATCAAAAAATCTCTTTAACTACTATTATCATATTAGAGATAAAAATCAGCAGTACTTAAAAGAAACTGGAATCGAACTTTATGCCAAAAGTATTCCAAGCTATGAGGTATTTGATAATACTAAATCTCACTTCAGTAAATATGGAATTCATTATCATATATTTCCTGATCCAGAATTAGAATCATTAGCAAAGTCTATAAATATCGATATGGGTAAGATTGAAAATAAAGAGATTATTATGCTTGATTATATCTCACCGAATTATATTTTATGTCAAAAACATCTCTATTATTTGCTAAAAATCATATTTTGTTAATATGACATAACAATCGCTTCAACCTGAGTCAGCGGTTTGTCACGGTTCATGCTGCTCGCTTCGCTCGCTTTACGCATGAACCGCGCCAATTCCGCTTCCCAGGTTAAGCGTATGTTAGCACGACGCTTCGCGCGGCAAGAGGAAAACGAAATTTCACTTGACGTGGTATGCAATACGCAGTAGTATTGCATACAAGGAGTTGAGTATGCCGCTTTTGCAAGTGCGTGACATTCCGGAAGATCTCTACGAAAGACTATCATCTATTGCCGAGCAAGATAATAGAAGTATTGCTCAGGAAACGATTGTTCTTTTGAAAAAGGCTTTGAACTTTAAAGAGACGAGAATAAAAAGACGAATTAGGCTTCTTGAAGAAATAAAGAATAATAGAATTGAGAATGTTGACAAATTACCTGATCCGGCTGATTTAGTCAGAGAGGATCGTGAAAGATGATTGTTGTACTAGATGCTAGTGCTGGAATAGAGATCGCACTTTCACGAAGTGATGCAATGAAATACGAAACAATAATCACTAATGCTTCAAAAGTGATTTCTTCTGATCTATATAAAGCAGAAGTTGCTAACGTTCTATGGAAATATCATAAATCAGGGTTGCTTAATAAAAATGAAGTAACACAGCGTTTGCATTACTGCACTGAATTGGTAGATGAATTTATTGATATTGATGAAAATAATGAAGAGGCCTTGAATGAAGGGATTCGTATAGATCACTCGATCTATGAC
>CAZKSK010000497.1:0-1890 GCA_964555225.1 uncultured Bacteroides sp. | reverse complement strand
TCATCAACAGGTGTTTCCATAATATAATCTATATGGTCAAACCTCTCATCATTCAGGAGGAGAGAGAGCCCTGTGCTCCCGATCACACCGAGCCCGATATGCTCATGCCTGTCCACCTTTGAACCGGAGCCCTTTTTTGAATCGTTGAAGTGAAAGAGCTTCAGCCTGTCAAAACCGATGGTCCGGTTAAACTCATCCATAGTGGACGCGTAACCTTCAGGAGTGGATATATCATAACCAGCTGCAAAGATATGGCAGGTATCAAGGCATACCCCGAGTCTCGACTGATATTTGCTTGCAGCGATTATATCCCTGATATGCTCGAACCTGTGGCCCACGGAAGATCCCTGTCCCGCAGTGGTTTCAAGGAGCACCACAACGTCAGTCTTGTCATCCGCGAAGATCTCATCAATATTTTCTGCAATGGATTTTATTCCTGCTTCAATCCCCTTCTCCTTATGGTTGCCGGGGTGGAGCACAAGATATTTTATCCCGAGCAGATGCGCGCGAAGAATCTCATCGCGCATGAGAATTTTTGATTTTTTCAGGTTCTCCCCTTCTCCGGCAAGATTAATCAGGTACCCGGTATGAGATGTTATGGTAAGATCATCTAATGCGCTCCATTTCTCCTTAAAGAGATCTATATCGCTCTCTTTCAATGGAGGCGCTGCCCACCTGTTTGAATTCTTAGTGAAAATCTGCAAAGCATTAATGCCAAGCTCTGCTGCTTCATCTATCGCATTATAAACTCCGCCTGCTGCGGAGAGATGAAAGCCTAATCTCTTCTTCATTTATCACCTTTAATTTTCTGCATAACTTCATCCATAGACATACCGGAAACGGCAATTTTTTTGTGTCTGCCAAGCTCCCCTTTTTCTATTGAAATATTCGATTTTGCAGTTTTCAGTTTTTTTGAGAGCACCTCAATACATTCTTTATTGGCCTTACCGTCAACAGGTGGAGAGTTTAGGTAAACTTTGATATTGCCGCTGCTGTCAATTACAGCTTCGCTTTTTGATGATTTCGGATTTACCGTGATGTCAAAAACAGCTTTTTTTTCCATAATCCATTTTTCAGTGATAAGGGTGGTTTTTCCATAAAAAAATGATATGAAGCAATAATTTTAAATTTCTGTTATTTTGTAAAGAGGCCGGATTCTGTAACAACATTCATCATGCTGGACTCAGAAAATAAATTAACATAATAATATCAGTGAGGAAAAAATGAAAATATCGGTTCTGGACGCAAGCAGCTATTTAAAAGGATTACTGCTCCTGATTCGTAAAGACAGAAAAATTTCTGAAGAGGAACATGAACTGATGACACGCATAGGGAAACATTTCGGATTTGAAAAAAAGTTTATCGAAAACGCAATTTATGATATCCTGGATAATAAATATATCTCAGTGGCACCGCCTGAGTTCTCGACGCGGGAGCTTGCTGAAAAATTTCTGAAAGACGGACTGACCATCGCATTCTCCGACAGAGAGATACATCCCAATGAAGAAAAATGGCTGTTTACTGTTGCTAATCATAATAATATTGAAGAATCATGGCTATCAATGGAAAAAGAAATCATTCTTCGGACTGACAATAAATTACAGTTTCTGCAGGCTGACTCCCTGAAGGTAGTTTTCTGAAAATCACAACTGATCTTAGATACTCATAATTTTTAGATTATTTTCTTATTTATACAAGGTAATTTTATGTACAACAATATTGAAAAGCTCTACGGCACAGATGCGAAAATCGGACTTATCTATATCGCCTCTTCATGGATAATGGAGCCCGAATTCAATCTCATGTCTCCTCCCGGAATTATAACCTGTACAACAAGAATCAGCCTTGGCAACAGTGTTACAGAAAAAGCACTGGTTACACTTGGAGATA
>CAZKSK010000496.1:0-1891 GCA_964555225.1 uncultured Bacteroides sp. | reverse complement strand
CTCACATGCCTTTCACGCATGCATTCACGGGTTCGAATCCCGTACGGGTCACCAGTTAGACATCTAGAATTAGCGATTATGGCTAGTTCTTTTTTTATACAAATATGACATACTAGGTGTGTATCAAGTATGTGTCAAATTTTGGACTAGTCCATTCACTTAATGAATTAAATTTTTTATGTTTATAAATTGATAAAAAACCACATGCATTGTTGACGATTGATTTATTAAGTGTTAATATAATCGATGACAAAAGAAAAAACAAAGAATATGTTGTTCAAAAATGACTCAATTTTTATTGAAACTATCATACCAGAAGAAAAAGGCGGACAGAATGAAGAAAATATTATGTATATTCTTATTAGTCATATCATTATCAATCATATCATGTGATAACTCAACGACAAATAAGTACAGCCATAAAGACTCAGAACAGGTAAAGTCTGATTTCAATGCTGAAGTAGAAAGGTTTGATCATACATTTGAAACTTATAAAGCTATTTCTAATATATCTAGTATAAAATATCGAACTTATCATGACTTAGATGAAGATTCAATGAGGATGAGTCACACCCCCGTTGATCTGACAACCAAAGTTTTACTAGATTTGAATAATAAGTATTTTTACACCATTCAACACGTGAGAGTAAAGGTTGATAACCCATTGTTGGGACCAACACATCAGTATAAAAGTTATCAGTTAGAAATGGATTATGCTGATGGTCAATATATTAAAACAGAAGGCTACACATATGATTGTATAAGAAAAACGTATTCTACCGAAGAAGATTTTTTAGACATCATTGAACGTTTACAAGAAAATGAATTAATCTTTCCAGATGATGCTACATACGCTCAAATAGACGACAAAAAGTATTCAATAACATTTCTAATTGAACAATTTGATGATCTTAATCCTGATATATTTGAGACTTACTTCAGTGAAGAAAGATTTAGTCTAAATAACCAAGAAAAAGTGGTTATAACATTTGATTTTTTAACTGATACTGAACTTACTCTAAAAATGGAGTTTGATCCAATGAAATATGTAAAATCTAGAGAAGACTATTACACATATTTAGTCATTGAGGAGCATATTCAATTACTTCAAGAAGTAGAAAAAGAAGAAATAGATGGCATATTTTTAAACTCGGCTTCCAGTATAGATAATCCAATGTTTACATTGAGTGCAGAACATGCTTCTAATCTATATATGAACCCATATAGTGAAAACTTTTATAAATATGTATTAACTCCAGGAATCTATAGATTTGATAGAACAGAAGAATATGAAATTTATGATACTAATGGAAAAGTCATTAATTACATAGGTCATATAATATTTGAGGAAGAAACAATTCTTTATATTAACTATTTGTCACCAAAAGGAAGACAACACAGGGATGTATTTTTGATAGTTAAGATATCTGACGAGTCACATTAGACTTTTTCCAAGTTAGAAGTTATGGTGGAATAAACGAAAAGAACACTTTCTTTCTTCCCTAATAAATATTGTTTGATGATGTGTTTAAGATTATCAATGAAATTATGAAATTGGTGGAGCTGTAGACAAGCAATATGTATAATCCTCTCATTTAGTCTTAAATGATTGTAGGGTCAAGATCCTTTTCAGCAAGGATTCATGGGTTAGAATCCCGTACGGGTCACCATCATATCAAATGAAGTCAGCGAAAAACGCTGATTTTTTTATATAAAAAAAGACAATATTTAAACAATATTGTCTAAAGATAAACTTAATTTAAATATGAATTATTCCCCCAAAAAAATATTGAGAAATTCGTCTTCATATTGAACTTTCATATTATATAGGTTTGAAAATTTTCAATGACAGATAATTATATTATTTTCTAAAATAAAAATACCCCTATCT
>CAZKSK010000495.1:0-1900 GCA_964555225.1 uncultured Bacteroides sp. | reverse complement strand
GGACGGAAATTTCTACAGTGTGACATTGAAATAATGATAAAATTACTTCCATTCCATTTCAAAACGACTATAATAAAAACTCATTTGCCTATAGTCAGACAGTCGTTTGGCTATAGGCATATAATTATCTGACTACTAGCAAATAATCATTTGCTATATACCAAATAAAAATCACAAAAAGTTGTTTCTTCCATACAACTACAAACACATAAAAACCAACTAGATATACTTCTCAACGTTTGAAATTGCTAACTTTTATATTTACTGATTACAAAGTATGTTTTTTTATTTTTCCATTAAGCAACTGTCACCATATTATTTTGATTATGAATGGATTATTGAGACAGTACTCCTCTAACGCCAATAAATGGCTCCTGTCACTGTAAAATATTGGTAATGAGATTTTTGTGGTGACAGGTATATAAGGGAACTTTTTTATAATGTTTTCACTAACGATAATTTGCTAATATAATCGACAAGTAACATTAATAGCAATTGTTAATTGCCTGTATTTGGCAATTGGGAATATATAATTTTTGTCGATTCATTTATTGAAAAATTCTGTGTTGGTATCCGGGTAAAAAGTCCGAGTTCATTCAAGGCGATCATTCCAGATGGGATGATGTCAGATTTATCCTTTTTAGCAAGCCGCAACAATGTCCTTGTAACGACAGGATCATTATGCAAATCCGCAAAGTCTCCTGCCGTATAAAACTTGTCTGTTTCGTTTCTGAAAATGACATCTTTAATTTGTTATGATATACTATATACCATACATTTTTTCGGATAGAATTATTTGCTTTAGCAATAAAATCGACAGATTGTTATAGGATATTATTAAGCACGAAGTTGAATGATAAGCATCCGTAGATACACCTCTTGTGGCATTTCATGTTCTTCATTAGTAAGCCATCAGTAAACCCTACTCTCGTAGTTTGAATAATCTCCGTACCTTTGCCCGTGAATTATAAAACAGGCGAAATATGGAATATATGAACATGGATCGATTCCGTGAAATCTATGCGGAGTGGCAATCAAGTGGACAATCAGTAAAGACCTTCACCCAAGCTTTAGGTCTGGATGACTCAAAGTTTTATTATTGGCAAAAGAAACTGAAGCAGCAAACCTCTGTTCAGGTAGCTAAACCTGGTGGCTTTGTACAGATGCCTCATATGAAAGCAGTTCCGCCTTTACCCGGTCAGACACCGGCATTATGTGAACTGGTATACCCTAATGGTGTAACGGTTAGAATTACGAGTGACCTGCCAATGGATGACCTCCGTACTCTGATCTTCTTAGCCAAGTAGCTTATGTTCAGCCTAAACGATTCTGACAGGTATTTTCTTTATCCTCATCCTACAGACATGCGCAAGAGTTTTTATGCTTTGAGTGGCATCGTCAAGAACGAGATGGATAAGGATGTCCGGGATGGTGATGCTTTTGTTTTCGCCAACAGGTCCTTAAGTAGTCTGAAAATCCTTCACATGGAGTATGGAGGTATGGTGATCTACCATATGAAACTCGAAAAAGGATGCTTATATCTTCCTGACTTCGATATGGATGAAGAACGGACAGAACTGGGCATCAACTGGACAGAACTTATGCTGATAGTACAAGGTATCGACCCAAAGAAAGTGAAGCGTTCACCACGCTGGATATCGGAAAACAAGAAGCCTGTAAATAAGTCTAAAGGCCTTGAAAAAGGCCGATAAACACTGGGTTTTCTCGATATTTTTTTGTACCTTTGTCGTATGTAAAGGTAGCAAGATGTCAGAAAATAAACCATCAGATAAAGAGCTTATCCGTCAGCTTATGAGCAGGCTTGACGAGGAATATCGTCTCAGAAAATCTGCAGAAAGCATAGCAGAGGAACTGGCTGATGCTACTTCCATGAAGGAGA
>CAZKSK010000494.1:0-1902 GCA_964555225.1 uncultured Bacteroides sp. | reverse complement strand
TACTGTCGATGGTAAGCTTACGCCGGAAATGATCAAACCCTATCTTGTGGGAATAGGAGAGGAACATCATTCACAGCCGGGAGCCATCTATATATCGCAATGTACGGAATTAGGAACCATTTATACCTCTTCGGAGTTAAAAAAACTCACTACTTTTGCACATGAGAACGGCATGAAAGTACATATGGACGGAGCCCGTATTGCCAATGCGGCAGCATCACTAAAAAAGACGTTGAGAGAAGTAAGCATGGACGGAGGAGTGGATACTCTGACTCTTGGAGGAACGAAGAACGGACTGATGATGGGAGAATGTGTCCTCATCTTCGACGAAGAGCTGAAGGCCGAAGCTAAATATTTCAGAAAACAAGCGGCACAACTGGCCTCGAAAATGCGTTATCTGTCATGTCAGTTTACTGCATACCTGACCGATGATTTATGGAAAACATGTGCCGATCATGCTAACAAGAAAGCATTTAAATTTGCGGATGCCCTGAAGCAATACGATTCTATCAAGTTTACTCAAAAAATAGAAAGTAACCAATTGTTCCTCACAATGCCTAAAAAGGTGGCAAACATCATGTTGAAGAAGTACCATTTCTACATCACGAAAGATTTGGGCGGCGACTGTGAAATAAGATTGGTATGTTCATGGGATACGACAGATGAAGATATAGATGCTTTTCTGGTCGATCTTAATAAAGTAATGGATTAAGAACTATAATAAAAGGTATTTGTATTCGACTATTACACGTTGATATTCTGGTACAAATATCTTTTGATACTTTTTTTGGCTGTCTTTTCGAATTCTTCTCCGCATATCACTACGCGTGAAATTTGGGAAAACTGAGGAAGGGATGAGTTAACTTCCTTCAGCGCTTCATTGATAAGAAATTCGCGTTCCGACTTATTGACTACACCGTCACCACTGGTGATCATACTGTAATCGGGATATACCAAAGCCACAAGTTTCCCATCTTTCATAATAACCAATGACTCATTTACAACCGGCAGACTGTTGATTTTGGATTCAATCTCCTCCGGATAAATATTTTGTCCCGAAGTACTGAGAAGCATGTTTTTGCAACGACCTTTAATGAAGACGTTACCTTCGGCATCCATCGTCACCATGTCACCGGTATGAAGCCATCCGTCGGGTCCGACGACTTTAGCTGTTTCTTCAGGATCCTTATAATAACCTAGCATCACATTAGCTCCTTTGCACATAAGTTCACCCGATATTACGTTCGGATCCGGAGAGTTGACCTTAAGTTGCATGCCGGGAGCTGCTGCGCCACAAGAACGTGCCACATAATCTTCCTGACGACTAATAGTAATAAGCGGGCCACATTCGGTCATGCCATAGGCTACGATATATGGAAATTCGATAAGCTTCAGAAATTTCTCTACATCTTCATTGAAAGGAGCCCCTCCAATAATGATTTCATAGAAATTACCGCCAAAGGCATCCATTGCCTCTCTACGAGCATGTTCTTTGATTCTGTCATTCAAAATAGGTACCCGAAGCAATAAACGACCTATTTTGTTATCAACACGCGGTAAAATATTTTTCTTGATGATCTTTTCAAGAACAAGAGGAACACAAGCAATGACACGTGGCCTGATGGCAGGAAATGTCTCCACGATAATCCTCGGACTCGGAGAACGTGTAAGGAACCAAAGATGTACACCCGAAGTTATTCCGTAGAGAAAATCTACCGTCATTCCAAATACATGGCCTAAAGGAAGAATAGATACGACATCATCGCCGGCTTTTAAACCTATTTTTTCACGACATTGGGAGATATTACTCAGAAGACTGCGGTATGGGAGCATTACGCCCTTAGAAAATCCTGTAGTTCCGCTTGTATAGTTAATGATAGCCACTTCTTCAAGATCTTCAGG
>CAZKSK010000493.1:0-1918 GCA_964555225.1 uncultured Bacteroides sp. | reverse complement strand
TTAAATTGATTATTTTCACGTGAAGTACCTGCTAGCAGACCTACACAAAGCAGGAGGCTTTGTTGAATAATAAGTATCAAAATGGCCGGAATTAAAAAACTAGCCATACCTCTTTGTGGATTGAAAATGGCTATATCACTATATTCTATAGGGGCTGTACTTATCTCATCTTGTCTATTGGTTGTATTTCCAAGGCGGGAAATCTTTATCTCCTTGTTCATTTTTAATGATACGTCTGTGCATGTTCCGTAAATAGCTTTATAGTAAAGAAGGCCACTTAAGTCACAATATATAGATATATGAGCTTGAATACCTTTTATAATATTTTTACTGAAGGATCTAGGTATATGAACAATACCGTAAGCTCCCTGTTTACGAAGTGTTTCTTGAGCATTCTCCATATTCGGTGCATAATCAACGATATTGACGTCAGGAGAAGCATCAAGATATCTTAGAAACTTACGACTTTCTGATGAATTACTGTCATCCACAACAACAACAGGAACTTCGTGTACTATTTCATTATTGTAAATGAAAGAATATAATAAAGGATATATCAAACATAAGAAGAAGATGAAAAGTTGCGCTCCTTCATCATGTAATATCATACGCATTTCTTTTCGCCATATATAGAATATATCACTGATACCATCTTTTATTTTATCGTATAATTCCATAGTGCTCGATTAATTAAGGCATATATTTATAATTCATCAATTCCATTTTCAAACGTTTAATTATGAAAAAAGGTAAAGCGAGGAAGATTAGTAACATTAGGTAGGATTTCCATGCGTAAATCATTGGATAGCCATTCAGAGCTTGGTTTACGTATATCAAAAAATAATGTCTTAAGGGAAATAAATATGCTAATCCTTGTAAAGCAGGATGCATAGCCATACATGGGAATGTAAATCCGGAAAGGGAAAAAGAAAGAACTCCCCATAGAGAAGCAGAACTCATTGCTAATCTCATGGACGGAATCGCACCATATAAAAATAAACCAAAAGCTTGACTGGCAACAACTAAGAGTAATGCTGCCAACATCATAGGGAATAAGCCTCCATTACAGGGATAATGCAAGAATCCATAAAGATAGGCGTCATATAGGCTCGTTACCATAAAAAAGACAAATGTTTGAGGCAGGAGTTTTCCTGTTAAGGCAATAATAATATTGTTATGAAATTTCACAATAACAAACTCACAATTTCCGAACCATTTTTTTACGGTATTATTTTTTTGTTCTACCCCGACACTATAAATAGTCATTTGAAAGATTAACAGCATTAAAATACCTGGTATAATAGTGTTGCTTAAGTAGATGGAATAGTTGAGCCATGGATTATTGAGTGGATGAGCATCAATTACAATGGGTTGAAGAAATGCTGCCGCTTGCTTATCTGTAAAACCTTTAGCTCTAAGAGAAACTCTTCCTACAGCTCCACTTGCTAATTCAGACATCATTCGCATTTCTTTCCATAATAAGGAACCTGGTATTAGAAAGGCATTATTTGTGTAGAAAGAAACCTTAGGTTGACGACTTGCCAAGGCTTTTTCTGTCGTATGTCGGGGTATATAATAAAATGCATAAATTTTTCCTTGTTGCATGGCTTTGCGCGCATCATCAAAATTACTATATTGAGCAACAATATCAGTCATTTGAAAAGCGTCAAGATTGTGCACTATATTTCTACTTGTAGAAGTGTTATCCATATCGACAACACCTACAGGCATATTATTAGGTAATCCTTCTCCCATCAAGGTTGTAAAAAATATATAACAGAATATAGGGGCAATAACCATACAAAAAATGTATAGAGGTCTGCTTACCATTCTTTTCCATTCACGGTTTGAAATGAGCCATATTCTTTTTAAAGCACTAATCATTAATTCGTTTCTATTATTTCTTTGTATTAACGGT
>CAZKSK010000492.1:0-1921 GCA_964555225.1 uncultured Bacteroides sp. | reverse complement strand
TTTGGAGTAGAAAAATAATAATATAAATTAAAATGGATTGGACATCAAATCAATTTATTTGGCTGGACTGGTTAGTCATAGCTATCGGTATAATTATAGTAGCTTGGGCCGTTTTACGTACAGTAAAAAAAGACAAGCGTTTACAAGGGCAAGAAACAAGTGGAACATATTTTTTAGGAAAAGGGGAACCATGGTGGGTGATTGGTGCTGCAATCTTTGCCGCCAATATCGGCTCGGAACACTTAGTAGGGCTTGCAGGAGCTGGTGCAAAAACAGGTTTAGGTATGGCACACTGGGAAATGCAAGGTTGGATGATTCTTATTTTGGGTTGGCTCTTTGTCCCTTTTTATCAGCATGCCAAAGTCTTTACAATGCCTGAATTCTTGAGTCGTCGTTATACACGTGCCACAAGTTCCTGGCTTTCTATTATTACTCTTATCTCTTATATCCTGACTAAAGTTAGCGTAACAGCATTCACAGGTGGTATTTTTCTGGAAAGCTTATTAGGTCTGCCTTTCTGGTATGGAGCTATCGGTTTGATTGTACTTACCGGTATTTTTACAGTATTTGGAGGAATGAAAGGAGTCATGACACTTTCCAAGATACAAACTCCTATCCTTATCATAGGTTCATTTCTGGTACTCTTCCTAGGCTTATCTGCATTAGGTGGTGGCAGTATATCTGCCGGTTGGACTTCTATGATAGATCATGCCAAAACACTGAATGAAGGATACGGAACAAACCATTTAATGCATTTTGATAAAAACGATCCACTCTATGCACAATTCCCGGGTATATGGGTATTTATAGGAGCTGCTATTATTGGTTTCTGGTATTGGTGTACAGACCAGCATATTGTACAGAGAGTATTGGGACAACAAGCAGGTGAAGCCAATGAAGAAGTAATGAAACGCGCTCGTCGAGGTACTATTGCAGCAGGTTATCTAAAAGTTCTTCCTGTTTTTATGTTTCTTCTTCCGGGTATGATTGCGGCAGCTCTTGCAGCTAAACATGTCTCTGGTTTTGAAATGGCTACAACAGATATGGCTTTCGGTTCGATGGTTAAATTTGTGTTGCCTGCCGGTGTTAAAGGTTTGGTTACAATTGGCTTTATCTGCGCATTGGTAACCTCTCTTTCAGCATTTTTTAATTCATGTGCAACTCTTTATACAGTAGATTTTTACAAGCCTAAACATCCCAATGCAAGTGAGTCTAAACTGGTTTGGATTGGTCGTGCTGCAACTTGGACTGTTGTTGTTTTGGGTCTTATATGGATTCCCGTTATGATGGGATTGGGTGGTCTTTACGAATATCTACAAGATGTCCAATCATTACTTGCTCCATCCATCGTAGCTGTTTTCGCTCTCGGTATTTTTACTAAAAAGATTACTCCAAAAGCCGGCGAAACAGGTATTATCGTGGGATTTATCATTGGCATGGTTCGCCTCGTATGCAACATCTTCAAGGACAACCTTAATAACATTCCGGCTTTACATAATTCATTAGGATGGTTCTGGAATACCAACTGGCTTATTTTCGAAATTTACTTGCTCGCATTTATTATGTTATTAATGGTTGTTGTTAGTTTCATGACTCCACAGGCAAGCGAAGAAAAGCTGAAAGGTATTACGTTCCTGACACAAAGTGCAGAACAGAAGGCAGAAACTCGTGCAAGTTGGAGTGCAATTGATGTCATAACATCACTCGGCGTAGTTGCTATTTGTATCGCATTTTACGTGATTTTCTGGTAAAGAATAGCATAGCATAGACTTAATTATGATAGATTTTTACAGTAATAATCCAAAATTCTACGTGTCGGTAGACTGTATCATTTTCGGCATAAACGAGGGGGAGCTTAGTCTCCTCCTTTTAAAACGAAATTTTGAACCGGCCAAAGGTAAATGGTCATTAATGGGTGGGT
>CAZKSK010000491.1:0-1922 GCA_964555225.1 uncultured Bacteroides sp. | reverse complement strand
GCTTGAACAGTTTCATATCAAAGACCAGGTCCTCCTTCTTGATAGAAAGTAAGGGATGGCGGTCGTTGATATAGAAAAGAGCTATACACATGGCGATTCCCTGAGCTGCTACGGTTGCCCGTGCCGCACCTTCAATGCCCCAACCGAATCCAACAATAAATAATACGTCGAGCACCACGTTTAGCAGGGTGGAGACAAGGATAAAAATCATAGGACGATTTGACTCTCCAATGCCTCGCAGAATAGAAACGATGCTGTTAAATGTTACAAACAGGAATGTACCTCCGATATAGATCTTAAAGTATTTTACAGCCTCTGGTATAACTTCGGCAGGGGTGTTGGTTAGTCGGAATATAGGTTCGGCAAATATGATTCCCACTATCGATAAAATGATTCCGGAAACCAGCATGAATATAAAGAAAGACGAAAAAGCCCGTTGTACCATTTTATACTGGCGTGCACCGAAGTATTGCGATACAACTACCGATACACCGCTTCCAATTCCTATTACGAGCGAAATGATAAAATAATAAATGAAAAAAGAGGCACTAACGGCTGCAAGCGCTTCTTTACCCAAAAATTGTCCTACTATGATGCTGTCGGTTATATTATATAACTGTTGTAGTATATTGCCAATAAGTAACGGAACTGCAAATCGTACAATCACCCTCCACACAGGGCCCCTGGTTAGGTCGCCCGTTCTTACCTCTTCTGTACTGGTCCAATTTTGATTTTCCATTCACTTCTGTTTACAGGTCTTTCAGCAAAATTTTGTCATTTGCCTGATACATGTCATTTCTGGTTTTAAGTAATGTTTCCCACTCCCGGTTTACAAGTCCCGAAGTGTCTATCTTGAAGTTTTCGGAACCGAATTCATCCATTTTACTTAGCAGGTAACTTACCGTAATTTTATGAATGTCTAACGCCGGTTGATAATACATAACCCGATCGTCTTCTCCATAGTTTACCTCAATGATGATTTTTAACTCTGTAAGATGATACAATATCTGAGTTGTGATACGGATAGGGATACAATATTGTTCGGATATTTCATCTGCAGTATAGGGTTTCTCTCCCTTTTCAAACCGCTTTACAATTAGGGAAGCGATCAGTAAAGTTAGGAAATCATTGTAACGTCTGCTGATACTTTTGGTGTCGCGGTCGAAACTGAACTTCTTTACATTCTGAGATGCGTAGGAAAGTTCGGCTCCGAAAAGACAGATCAACCACGAGAGTTGCAGCCAGAGTAACAAGAGTGGAAGGGCTGCAAAGCTACCATAGATGGCGTTGTATTTAGAAACCCAAATCTGTCCGCTGATGTATATAAACTGAAAAAACTGAAAGGCACAACCGGCAATGACTCCGGCAACCAGACCGTTTACAAACTTAACCTTGGTGTTGGGCAACGAGATGTACAATGCCGTAAAGGCCATGATGGTAATAACGTAGGGAGCAACGTTCAGTATCACGCCAACTATAGGGCTGAGCAACACAAACTCGCTGAGGTAGGTGCTCTGCATGGTAGACATGAAAATTGTCGAACCACTCGAGATAGTCATAAGTAGCGGCAGTACAATGAAAAGAGCCAGATAATCTGTTATCTTACGGTGCCACGGACGTGACTTCTGGATTTGCCATATGTCGTTAAAGGTATCTTCTACAGATGATATCAGGTTGATTACTGTATAAAACAGAAGCAATAACCCGATTCCAATAATTACTCCACCCTGGGCCTCGGCCAGATAACGATCTACATACTCGAATGCTTTAATCAGTTCGAGTTCGTGCCCCGGAAAATAGGTGAAAAATTCCTGCCTAACAGTATCCTGAAGTCCAAATCCCTTGGCAATTCCAACAATAACGGCCAACATGGGAACGATGGAAAGAAGGATGGCGATGTAGGCGAGAATGAGCTTGCGGCG
>CAZKSK010000490.1:0-1923 GCA_964555225.1 uncultured Bacteroides sp. | reverse complement strand
TGGGACTTATTTTATTCTTCTCCACTTTAGTAAAAAGTAACCTGATGTTATTGATTATAGGTATTATGATAGGCTACGTAGCGTCATCTGCCATCTCCCTGCTCAACTTCTTTGCTACGGCAGAAGGAGTACATTCCTATATGATTTGGGGATTAGGAAATTTTGGAGGAATCAGCATGGAACAAATGCCCTATTTTATTATGACTTGTCTGGCAGGTTTCATTATTTCATTCATGCTGATTAAGCCTCTCAATGCATTACTTTTGGGGCCCCGTTACGCCGAGAACCTGGGAGTAAACATCAGGCGAGTACGTAATTGGCTGCTCATTGCAGCAGGTATTCTCACGGCTATCACTACCGCCTATTGCGGACCGGTTGCCTTCATCGGATTGGCAGTTCCACACATTGCCCGATTAATGCTGGGAACATCCAACCATAATTCTTTGATGCCTGTCACTTTGCTTTGTGGCGGTGTTATCGCTCTCTTGTGCAATTTGATTTGCGTGTTACCAGGAGAAAACGGTATTATTCCTCTCAATGCAGTCACTCCGATAGTAGGAGCACCTATCATTATCTACGTCATAGTGAACCAACGTAAAATACAATACTTCAACTAATGGCTGCTGAAAAAGAAACTGTTATGACTGCCCGTGATCTTGCTATCGGATATCGCCGCGGGAAAAAAGCCGAACGTACAGTACTTGAGAATCTGAATTTTACACTGACTACCGGAGAACTTACCTGTTTATTAGGAGCCAATGGCGCCGGAAAATCAACCTTATTAAGAACCTTATCAGCCTCACAACCCCCTCTCGACGGGAATCTAATGCTAAAAGGAAGACCTTTGAATGCTTATTCGGAAAAAGAATTATCTACACTCATAGGAGTTGTACTCACAGATAAGACCCAGGCAGGAGGACTCACGGTTTATGAACTAGTCGCTTTAGGCAGACAGCCCCATACAGGTTTTTTCGGGAGGTTGCATAAACATGATCGTGAACTGATTGATCAAGCTTTGGCCCAAATCGGCATAACACACAAAACGAACAGCTATACGGCCGAATTATCCGACGGAGAAAGACAAAAAGTAATGATAGCTAAAGCCTTGGTACAAGAAAGTCCGTTAATTATACTGGACGAGCCGACCGCCTTTCTTGATGTAGCAAGCCGCATAGAGATCATGACCCTGCTGCATCAGTTGGCCACAGAAGATAATAAAGCGATCCTACTCTCCACTCATGATGTAGAACAAGCATTGGTATTAGCCGATCGTCTCTGGCTCATGACCGATGATAATCTGGAATGCGGAGTAACCGAAGATTTAATACTGAACAATGAAATGGATGATCTATTCGGTCGTAAAGGAATCAGTTTCGATCATGCTCATGGTGTTTATTATCCCATTGTAAAAGGTAAAAAACAGATTCAAGTCCGTGCTAAAAATGAAACACTTCTGCATTGGACGGTAAATGCATTGAACCGACATGGATTTGCATGCCATATTTTCTTAAATAAAGAAGATCTCAATAAGGAGATCCCCACAATCGAAACTTTATCACCTCACAACATCATTTATACTTCCATACGTAAAGAAAAAAAACAATTTCTTTCTTTCGAGGAGACACTGGAATATCTTAAATATTCCAACTGATTTATTCTCAAAAAAAACACAATTCCAAAGAACTTTTATTATTTTTGCTGAACAAAAGAAACAGGGATGCTCTCTGCTCATTCGAAGATTTCGACCGCAACATCAAGATTCAAACATGTATACTTTAAATATGATCCGCACTCACCAAGAAAAACATTGGAAAATATAGATTTCGAAGTATCACAAGGAAAAGTGACGGCTATTGTGGATGATCTTACTGATTTCTTTGGAACTTCTGGCAACCTCCGCTTTCTTCAAATTTCCGGACCACC
>CAZKSK010000489.1:0-1923 GCA_964555225.1 uncultured Bacteroides sp. | reverse complement strand
TGGCAATATTAGAACCTTTTCTGTGGACATATAGAGGTTTTCCTGTTTCCGGTTGTATGAATCTAGGAACCAAAATTTCATCGGTCCCTAAATGACGGCGGCCGAATTTTTTTACTTCCGATTCCGGTAGTTTCATTGATTCAAGAAATTGGATGGCAGCAGGAATTCCGCTTAAAAATTTAGTATCACCGGTTAAACGGTAATAATCTTCCATCTTTTGTATCATATGAATAGTAGTTCCGGTATTTACACTTCTCGGTTCATAAGATCGAGCATGGGCTGGTTGTAAGTCGGCTACAGTGTATTGATCGGCCCATCCTGCATAAGGTGCTCCTTGTTGTAAAATTAAAGAAAGATTCATAGCTCTGTAAATAGGTTCCTTTAAATCTTGCATACCCAAGGTTTGATAACATTGTATCAAGAAATCGATATTTTCAGGGATAACGTCATCATTTAGAGTAATGAAAGATGTATAATCAGCTTCCCCTTGGAATGGATGATCATACATTAACGGATAACGTTGAGGCCATCCGCCAATAGGATATTGACTTTTGAGAACGAATTTTATAACTTTATCCAAAGGTGCTTTATAAGCGGGATCTCCTTTTTCCAGATACAGACGAAGGAGAAATTTAGCAGCTTGCATGGTTCCTTTATCATCGAATGTGGCATTGCCATAATAATGTTGGAATTCTTCCAAGCGCCAACCGTTTTTACCTACAGTATCATACCAATCACGGATAGAATTTTCTCCACCAAAGTCAATTAAATAGTTCCAACCTCCACAGGGTAGTTGTCCCCATATTAGAGCGTTGGCAATTTTTTGCGCACATTGATAATAATATTCATCGTGAGTAGCATGATAGGCATCAAGCATTAAGTGCCCGACGGCTGGTGTTCCTGGAGGTTGAATCCATACCATGGTACGCTTAGCTTCCATTTCTCCCCATTGACGAGACATATCAGGAAGATAATTCCACACGAATCCACCGCGATAGCTGGCGACATCCATCATGTACTGTGTCGCTTTTTTCATTGTCTGGAGTGTCTGTTCATTATTTTTTGTTTTTGCACTCAATATGAATGTACTCGCTAGAAAAAAACAATAAGAGGTAAATAATAATTTTTTCATTTTGATTATTAGATTTGAATTATGTTTGCAAATTAAATAAATTTTTTGTTTGCTTTCTCTTTTAATAAATGGTACAAATTGGTATATCTTGTATAATTTTTGGTAAAAAAATATTTTTTGTGGATTTATTGGTTGAATTCTCTTGCTTTTTTCTATAACTTTGAAGCAGATAATCAAAAAAAGAAAGACTATGAATAAATTAAAATTCTTATGTATGATGAGCCTTTTTGTATTTTTTTCAATAGGAGGTATGGCTCAAACAAAGAGTAATAATGATTGTAGAATTGATGAACCTATGAAAACAAGAAGTGATAATTTTATTTTTGAAAAAGACACCCCATGGCAGTCTGCGGGAGAGGGTGTAACTCGTCAGATTTTGGGTTACGATGGTAATTTGATGATGGTAAAGGTGAAATTTGAAAAAGGTGCGATAGGTGCACTTCATCGTCATTATCATACACAATGCACTTATGTGGCTAGTGGAAAGTTTGAATTTACAATTGGTGGCGTGAAAAAAATAGTATCTGCAGGAGACGCTCTTTTCAAGCAACCCGATATTGAACACGGATGTGTGTGTCTGGAGGCTGGAGTCCTAATAGATACGTTCAGCCCGATGCGTGCTGATTTTTTAACTGATAAAAAATAAATACTTTTATAACTAAAATAGAAAGGTCTATGGTTTGTCTGTAGGCCTTTCCTTGTAAATCCGAAGTTGTGTATATGCTGCGGAAAGTTTTTATTGCGTTTATCGAATATAGGAAAAATGGAGAATGCGAAGATAAAAAGTCAAA
>CAZKSK010000488.1:0-1927 GCA_964555225.1 uncultured Bacteroides sp. | reverse complement strand
TGCAACAGTACTACATGCATGCAAAACAATTAAAGACCAAATTGAAACTTGTAAGACATTTCGTTCTACCGTTGAACAGATTGAAGTACAGCTCAAAAATTAAATTTCTTCCGTTAAATAACAGAAAAGGATGCTTTTGTATACAAAAGCATCCTTTTCTGTTTTGGAAAACCTACAAAAACAAGGTTTTATTTTTTGGAAAACTTTTCATCTTCTCAAATTTTACAAATAAATGAATATCAGATGATTAAAATTTATTTTTGGAAATTATCTATTTTCATCTGTTTTTTAACGTATAACATTTGGTCAAGTTGCAAAGTATTATTAAACTTGCAACTGTAATAAAAACTATTAGCTGTGGACAACAAAACATACACCTTTGACGAAGCATTTAAAGCTTCAAAAGAATATTTCGCAGGCGACGAATTAGCCGCCAAGGTATGGGTAAACAAATATGCCCTTAAAGATGCCTTCGGAAATATCTTCGAAAAAACTCCGACCGATATGCACCATCGCCTCGCTGGTGAAATTGCGAGAATTGAAAAAAAATACCCCAACCCTCTTTCCGAACAGGAATTGTTCGAGCTTTTTGACCATTTCCGTTACATCGTTCCACAAGGAAGTCCGATGACTGGTATTGGAAACAATCATCAGATTGCTTCGTTATCCAACTGCTTTGTAATTGGAATGGATGGGAAAGCCGACTCCTATGGAGCTATTATCCGCATTGATGAAGAACAAGTGCAGCTAATGAAACGACGTGGTGGTGTAGGTCATGACCTATCTCACATCCGGCCAAAAGGTTCTCCGGTAAAGAACTCAGCACTCACCTCTACCGGATTGGTACCTTTCATGGAAAGATACTCAAACTCGACCAGAGAAGTTGCACAAGACGGCCGCCGAGGAGCATTGATGCTTAGCGTATCAATAAAACATCCCGACTCAGAATCGTTCATTGATGCAAAGATGACCGAAGGAAAGGTTACCGGAGCCAATGTTTCGGTGAAATTGGACGACGACTTCATGAAGGCTGTCGTTAACAAAACCACCTATAAACAACAATACCCCGTTGATTCGGCAAATCCAACAACAGTAAAAGAGATTGACGCAGCCACTCTCTGGCAAAAGATTATACACAATGCATGGAAATCGGCTGAACCAGGAGTACTTTTCTGGGATACTATTATCCGAGAATCTGTACCTGATTCGTATGCTGACCTTGGGTTTCAGACGATTTCAACAAATCCTTGTGGAGAAATTCCATTGTGTCCATATGATAGCTGCCGTTTACTGGCTTTGAACTTATACTCCTATGTAGTGAAACCGTTTACTAAAGAGGCTTATTTTGACTATGAACTGTTTGTAAAGCATGTACGTCTTGCCCAACGCATCATGGACGATATAATTGATCTTGAAAGTGAAAAGATCGAAAAGATTCTTGCAAAAATAGACTCAGACCCAGAAACAAATGAGGTAAAACAAACCGAACGTCATTTGTGGGAGAAGATACAGAAAAAAACATTGCAGGGAAGACGTACCGGTGTGGGTATTACTGCCGAAGGTGATATGATTGCAGCTCTTGGATTACGCTATGGCACTGATGAAGCTACAGATATGGCTGAAAACATCCAGCGTACCTTGGCTATTGAAGCTTATCGATCATCAGTATACATGGCAAAAGAAAGGGGTGCCTTTGAAATATATGATACTAAAAGAGAAGAAAAAAATCCGTTTATCAACAGATTGCGTGAAGCAGATCCCAGTCTCTACGAAGATATGGTTAAATACGGACGTCGTAACATTGCTTGTTTAACCATAGCTCCTACAGGAACAACCAGCCTGATGACCCAAACTACATCGGGTATTGAGCCTGTGTTCCTTCCTGTGTATAAACGCAGACGCAAGGTAAATCCTAATGACACCGATG
>CAZKSK010000487.1:0-1928 GCA_964555225.1 uncultured Bacteroides sp. | reverse complement strand
TCTCCGTCTTTATTTCTATATCATTTGTAATTGCATAAACCGAAATAGTTGCACCTGAAATCGAGTCTATGTTTTTATCTACCAAAAGAGGCTCAAGACTTGAATGGCCTTCAAATTGCTTTAGCCAGCCGCGGGAAGTTATTTCATGACCGTGTGTTGCCTGATAATTAAAAACCTTTACCAATTGAACCGCTTTTTTTGAATCAAAAAAAATAAAGTAGTCAAAATATTCGGAATCAATATTTGGCGTTGTCGTTTCGTAGGATAAAGAACAGCCACCGGCACGGCAACTGTTCACCCGCCCAATATAAATATATTTTATTTTGTCAGTATTTTCCTTTTCTATTTGAAAATACTTTCCGCTTAAATTAACAGATTCATCACCATCTAAACCTAACTCTTTCATTTCTTCAAATGACTGGATACCTGCTTTATTCAAAGATCTTAGAAGCGATTTGTTTTGAAATTCTATTTCAGTTTGCCCCTTAACTGACAATATCGTCATAAAATTCATCAGGACTGCTATTGCTATTGAATATTTCATAGAAAATACTAAAACATTACACCAATTCCGAAATTGAACGTTTTTGAAAATTCATCAACATTTCCGGCTTTATTAAACGTTATATCCGTTTTTACTACTGCACCCTTCGTAAGAGCAAGAGTTAAACCTGTGGTTATAATGTCTTTTTGATAAGCGTTATTTTGAGCGATAATATTTTCAACTGACTGATGTGTGTTCAAATACTCGTACCGCACAAACGGAACCAGTTTTTTATCTGTGTTCGCCGAACGAAGAATATTGTAACCGGCTTCCATATAATAACCCATCATCGCACTTCCCAAATCGTTTGGTGAACCATCTGATTTTGCCGTAAAAATATTGTATTGGTCGGTATTTGAAAGATCCATATAGTAAAATTGTCCGCGCAACTCAAGCCCTTTTAAATTGTATCTTGCGTCAATGCCAACCATCGAAATACCAACAAATGATGAGTCAGCTATCGCCAAAGCGTCATCGTCATTTTTGCTTACTCCATCGTAAAGCGTGCTTTGAGTTTTCCCAAAATAGCCGGAAAGCCCGATATTTAATCCACGAATGCCATAGTATTCAACTTTACCTGCAAAATTGGGCGAGCTGATATACGATTCAGCCCCTTTTTGTCGGCCACTTCTCAGACCATTTTTGCCATTCAACTTTGCAGTTCCATCGTAGCCGTTAAATCCATTCATTAAGTATGCCTGATAACGTAACGAAACCGGGAGAAAATTACCGGTGATTCCGAAACCAACTTCGCGCCAGGTTGTTGGAGAAATGGTATTATCAATTACAGGCCGTTCAACACCGTTAAATGTTGTTGGTTCATGATATTCGTTTGTAATACCCATAGGCACAAGCATTAGTCCGCCCCTGAAATTAATTTGGTTATTCAGTTTATATTGAAGGAAAGCCTGTTCAACATAAACCTCCACTACGTGTTCAAACTCAAGCTCAGTAACAAATTGAATTTTATCGTTAAAATTATATCCAAACAACATTACCATCCGGTGAACGTCTAATTTTCCGTTGTTGCGAGTTTCGCTTGCCAAAGATTGATTGTAGTGAACCTCCCCGTATCCCCCAACTACCAGTTTATTATCTTTTGTTAAAAGACTTTCTGCTGAGTTTGAATATTGATTTGCCAGGTTTTCCGGATTCTGAGCTAATCCAATAAGTGATATTTGAAAAAGCAATACATATAGTAACAATTGTTTCATGACTTAAAGAATTAATTTTGATATGTTTTTATAGCAGCAAAAGTATGTATCGCCTATGTGACATGAAATCCTTATAAGTAGGTATTTTTATACGTTCAATTTGGATATTGTCGTCATTGAATGCCTGGGTTAAAATTCAGCTATAAGCTAATTTTCGATAGAAAGATAAC
>CAZKSK010000486.1:0-1929 GCA_964555225.1 uncultured Bacteroides sp. | reverse complement strand
ACCGGATCACCCCAAGTACCTATCTGATATTCTTGTTCTATTTCATCTTCAACAATTTTTTTCTTCTTGTATGACAATACTTTCAACACATTTTTACCTGGCTGATAAATAACGTTCCAATGAAATCCGGCTGCCGGATAATCCTGAACATTTCTTTTTTTCACCCCTTGAGAGATCCCATTTACGTATAATTGAGCTTCTTCACAATTAGAAAATACTAATACTTCTTTCTTTTCACCAACAGCTCCCCAACGCACAGGCCATGTATGACCATAAATATGAGTCATTGGTTTTTTTGTCCAATATGATTGAAAAACATAATAACTTTCTTTGGGTGTTCCATTACGTTCTACAACACCCTTTTGATTGACGTATGGAATAGGGTTTTCTGGACGAATAGGTGTAGAGAAATCGCGAAATGTCCAGAATGCACTTCCTGTCAAATTTGGCATTTTTTCCTGCTCTTTCAAACACCAATCAAATAAATGAATCATATATGTTTCAGACCAATCACCATTTTTATTACCAACAAAACCCATAAATTTTTCTTCCGAATGACGATGAGAATGACTATCCCCTCCCCATTCAGCATGAAAAAAACGATTTACCTTATCTATGTTATTTTCAATCATTTTAGTATAATCTTTATAACTTCCCGAATACCATCCCGCCCATATTGAAGGTGAATATACATCTGGAATATCTTTACAAAAATCACAACGTCGAATTATTGTCTGGCGAGTTGGATCGATAGTATGTGCCAAAGAATTGAGTTCCGACATATAACTTCTAATACTGTCTTTATTAAATATTTCAAATTCACCCGGCCAGTCATTCTCATTTCCTAATCCCCATAAAATAATAGAAGGATGGTTCCCGTGTTGAGTAATAAGATTTGTCAACATTCTACGCCCTTGCTCTTTATAAATTTCTCCTCCTAATCCTCCTCTACACCAAGGTATTTCTTCCCACACAAGAATTCCTAATTTGTCACATAGACGAAGTATCAAATCCGATTGTTGATAATGACCTAAACGAATGAAATTAATTCCCATAGCTTTCATCTGGTTCATCTCCTCAATCATTTGTTCGTCAGTCATAGCAGCACCTACGCCTGCAAAATCCTCATGACTATGAGTCCCACGCAAAAGTAATCTTTTACCGTTCAGATAAAAAGGACCATGTTCCTGAAACCTATAAGTTCGGAAACCGAATCGTTGTATAATGGATTGTTTTATTCCCTGCTTTTCCCAAGTAATACGACACAAATAAAGATTGGGATTATCTGTGTTCCATAATAAAGGATGATGTATAATAAAATGATTACAATTATCTATTGATGAAGCGATATAAGATCCTTTTGGATCTATAATTTTAACAGACAGATTTCCATCTGCAATTAAAGAAGGAGTATTCCATGTTAAATGGATATCAACCTTACCATCTTTATTATTTGACGATAAATATGACTTTATTTGAACATCTGTTAAATAAACAGAAGGCATAAGTAATAATTTCACATGACGATACAATCCTCCATATAAAGTAAAATCTGCTAAATTAGAAGGCATCATTTGGGCATCTCTACTATTATCGCATCTTATAGCTAATGGGAGTTTCCCATTCCATCTTTTACAATATTCTGGATGATTAAAAAAGCACTTTATATCTTCCGTTATATCCAAATACCAAGAATCATAGCCACCTATATGTCTACCAACCAATTTATCATAAATATAAACTTCTGTTTTTTGCCCACATCCATCAAATACTAAAAGAATTCTCTCATTTTTGTTTAATGAAGGAATGTCCAAATATTTTCTATACCAACCAGGTCCTTGATAATAATTTTTATCAGGGTCAACAGCATCTCTTGCATTAAAAGTATGTGGTAAATTCACAGAAGTCCAAACAGGTTCGCTTTCAGGG
>CAZKSK010000485.1:0-1929 GCA_964555225.1 uncultured Bacteroides sp. | reverse complement strand
TAGTTACGCCTCGATGTATTTTATGTATAATTTTTTCGGATATTTCTTCATAATGCCTGGAGAATATTAAAAATTGAACAGATTGTCGGGCACTATTTACTACATAATCGAGAACAACACTCATAATAATAAGTGTGGCAAAACCAAAAACAACTCTGCGCCAATCGTGAAAGACAAAATAACAAGAAGAAATAATGATAATATCGCAGTACATGATCATTCTTCCAAAAGTGACATCTCTATATTTATTTACAATTGCAGCTATAATATCTGTACCACCTGTACTTCCGTTATTGATAAAAACAAAAGCAATTCCTATTCCACACATACATGATCCTATTACACAAGCCATAAAATCTTGACTGTCACCTACTAATTTGTAAAAATTTCCAGAAGAGTCTTTCATGGCTAATTGAAATACCCATAAGAGAAAAGTAAGCATGAAAACTGCATAGATAGTTTTTAAAATAAATTTTAGTCCTAGAATTTTTAAAGCAAATAAGAGAAATATAGCATTAATAATAAAATAAGAAACCTGTATTTGTATTCCGGTCGCATAAAAGATAATAGCTGCCACACCGGTTACACCACCTGTTGTAATTTGGTATGGAAGTAAAAAACACGTCCAACCTAATGCATAGATTAATAGTCCAAAAGTGATTGCAATGTAATCCTTGAACTCAATCCATAATTTTGATGTCGAAAATTTTTCCATTTAAAGTACTACGTTAACTATTTTTTTCGGAACGATAATTACTTTCTTCGGAGTTTTTCCATTAATATACTTTTGAGAATTATTATGATTCAATACTGTTTTTTCTATTGTTTCATTATCGGCATCAGATGCAAAATCGAGAGAAAAACGTGCTTTACCATTAAATGAAATAGTATAATGAACGGTATCCTCTTTCAGATATTCTTCATTGTAATCAGGCCACTCGGCATCACAAACAGAGGTGTTATTTCCTAATAATTCCCAAAGTTCTTCACTTAAATGCGGAGCGAATGGAGCTAATAAAATTACCAAGTTTTGAAGAACAGATGTTTTGTTACATTTCAGTTGATTTAATTCATTTACACAAATCATGAAAGCGCTGATAGAAGTATTGTAAGAGAATGTTTCAATATCTCCTGTAACTTTCTTTATTAATTTATGTATTGATTTAAGTTCGTCTTTATTAGGTTCCTCATCTATCGGAAGAAATTTATCATCATGACTATAGAAAAGATTCCAAAGTTTTTTCAAGAAACGATGAACACCATCAATTCCGTTGGTATCCCAAGGTTTCGATTGTTCTACAGGACCTAGGAACATCTCATACATACGAAGTGTATCGGCTCCATATTTTTCAACAATCATATCCGGATTAACTACATTGAACATGGATTTACTCATTTTCTCTATAGCCCATCCACAAATATATTTACCTTCTTCTAAAATAAATTCAGCGGTATTGAACTCCGGTCTCCAATTTTTAAATGCTTCAATATCCAAAATATCATTGGATACGATATTTACATCTACATGAAGAGGAGTTACTTCGTATTTTTCTTTTAAATTGTAAGATACAAATGTATTTGTATCTTTTACTCGATATACGAAGTTACTTCGACCTTGAATCATTCCTTGGTTTACAAGTTTCTGAAAAGGTTCTTCTTTTACGCTTATTCCTAAATCAAAAAGAAATTTATTCCAAAAACGGGAATAAATCAAGTGACCGGTAGCATGTTCCGTACCACCTACATAAAGATCAACATTTTGCCAATAATTGTCATTTTTTTCAGAAACCAATGCTTTATCGTTATAAGGGTCCATATAACGAAGATAATAGGCTGATGAACCTGCAAATCCAGGCATAGTATTAAGTTCGAGATGAAATATACTTTTATGATCTATTTTAGTGTTTTCAACTACATTGTTATTTATGG
>CAZKSK010000484.1:0-1935 GCA_964555225.1 uncultured Bacteroides sp. | reverse complement strand
TGCGATATGATGTGCAGTTATACATTTCTGAGGGCCTGGCAGTCATTGGCGGAGTTTCTGCGGCAGAAGTAAAACCAGATGATCTATTTCCGAAAGCAATGCAATTATGAAAAACCCTTGTTATTGTATCTTGTTGTGAGCCCGCATATCCGTATTTATATCCATTACCATTACCAAATTCCAAATGTCCGTTATTAAAACTCCAACAGTTTTCTAATACATATAATCCATCTTGACAGAGATCATATCCGTCATCAGAACAGTTCCATGCCCTACACCCATTTAAATAATAATAACAGGTTTCATCGCCAGTATAATCTGACAAGAAAAACCCATCACCATGATTTCCGGGTTTATCTGATAGGGGATCAATTATATTATACGCGTCACAATTTATATATGATATGTTTCGTCCAGTGAAAACCCAAAATCCTCTATATTCAATGTCATGGGCTATGCAATTCTCAAAATATATGTTATCACATGAATATAGATAGAAACCATAAGGATGATCATAGTCTGTTCCAACGGGAGGATTTATCTGAACAAAATTTCTTACAGTTATCCCGTAAAACTTAATATTACTTGAAACACTAAGTAAAATTCCGCCTTGATTACTGGTTCTATTACCATCTATAATCGGTTTATTACCTGATGCCAAATCATCAGGATATCCCATAAAGACTATTGGATTATCAACAGTACCATTCAGATTTGTTCTATACGCGGGACTTGTTTGATAATAAATTCCACCTCTGAAATAAACCGTATCTCCGGCTGATACATGATCAAATGCCCACTGAAACGTTGCCCAAGGTGCAGAAATTGTACCGCGAGAAGGATAAGTACCATTAGTTCCGTCTGGAGCAACATAATACGTTCTTCCCGTAACCTCAGCACATAAAGCAAATAAAAGCACTAAAAAAGCTCCTTGTACTATCCTTCTCATTTTGACGAATGGTTAAATAACTTTGACAAACATATGAAATTAAACGACGAATATATTTTTTTGTTACATTTTGTTAATATCTTTTGCTGTCACTTACTTGATAGACTATAAACTCATCGCAAGGTTAATCTAGCAATTAACGACACGCGGTACATCTTTTAAAAGCCCTGTAACCTTATGATGATTCGTCTCAATAGATGTTTCTCTGCTTGGATTTTTTAAATTTTTGCCTCAAAGTACCGACAGAATAATATAATCAATCTCTGTCAGAAAAATTTCCTCATTAATCCTAATAAGTTTTACAGTGTCATATGCGTTATGGTAAATGTGTCCTCAGTGGTAAAGTTGAACAATGATCAGGCCTATTTTTTTAATATTATCCAGTAGCTCCTAGAACATATGCAAATTATTTCTATCCCTTTTGCAATTGCATCAATAATTTCAGTTTTCTTATTTTATTTATTCCGCCCAAAACACCAAATTGGCTTCCTGGTAATCCTAAGCTATTGTTTCATTGTCAGTTATAATTTGAACCTTCTCGTCTATGTTTTAGTCTTCTCCCTTATTAATTACATCTTTGGATTAAAAATCCCCAGTTCTAAAAATAGGATAGTATTATTCAGAATAGGAATTGGTATAAATCTGGTACAACTCGTATTACTTAAATATGCATCGTTTGCAGTTGATCCATTTTTTCAGATTTTTGGCAGTGATATACAAGTTTCAAGACTATCCGAAATAATAATCCCTCTTGGTATTTCATTTTTTACCCTTCAGGGAATCGGATATTTAGTTAATATTAAGATGGGATGGGAAGTGCCGGAAAGGAAGCTATTGAATTTCATGTTATACATTATGTTCTTTCCTAAATTCCTATCTGGTCCCATTGAGCGATCTAACCATTTTCTGCCACAGCTTAAGGCCCCTAAAACACTGATTGAGAATCAGGTAATATTAGGCTTGAAAATTGCCTTAACTGGATTCTT
>CAZKSK010000483.1:0-1940 GCA_964555225.1 uncultured Bacteroides sp. | reverse complement strand
TTCATCTGAATATCTTTTTTATCGACGCCACAGCGAGCCTATATACCTAACATTTGCTTAACCTGTATTTTCGTGCCCGTAGGGCTTGGCGCGATTTGTGCCACAGGAGCGTAGCGACTGCACAAATCGTGCCAAAGAAAATATCAGGTTGAAGCAGTTGTTAGATGTAATTCCTAATATCCCATATCTATTGATATTTCAGTACATTTTTTTGTGTTCTTAAATAAAAATGCTAGCATAGAGTCTGGATATTTTCTTTCAGCTGTTTGAAATAGCTTCTCCAATATTACATTAAGAGAGTTCGTAACAAATATTTCTAAATCAGATAACTTTATTTCTACAAAATCTTTTTCTGAAAATATATTGAAAATATCCTTAAAAATAAAATACTCGATTAAGCGATTACCATGAACTAAATACATTGACTTCTTTCCTGTTACACTTTTCTTTTTGTCATTAAGCGATTTTTCAATGATACGAAATGCTTGTACAATTTTCCAGTATTTTGAACCAACCAAAGATTTATTTATTAGGGCTATATAAGGTGTTTTTTTTATATCATTCCACAATGAACTAACATATCTTTTTGCAGCTAATGCAAAATTAATATTACCATGTGAACATGCAAGCGCAACAATACCCTCTTCAAAATCAAAACCATTATCTATTGCCTCAATCGTATCACCACGTTTATATGAGTAATTTACTTTGTCAATTAATAACTCTCTTTTTAATCGCTCATTTTCTTCATCCTGTGAAACAAAATCTCTTGAATCGATACGATTTTGTGTATTTGTAGCTTTTGTAATTAATGTGCTAAAACCCTCTGGACATCCTTCCAGAGATATAATTTTTATATGTATAAATACATTTTTAATTGATGAGGAATCTTTCTCATATGCTTTTCCTATAGTTCCTACTGTTTGTGCACCATTAATAATAGCAATATTCCGACAATCAAATATTCCATTGTCTCTTTTACTTCCTCCAACAGTAAGTTTGTCAAACTTGTCACATAAAACAGTTATCCCGTTATTAAAATAAACAAAATACTCAGGGTTAACTATTATTGTATTTTCTAAACTACTATTAACGTCTGTTTGCCCTAAGAACATTCTAATATTTGGGGCGAAAAGAAAAGGAGTATATTTTTTATACCAATTCGCAACTTCTTCGGCTGAAATAATGCCATAAACAGATTTATAGGGTTCGCTTATTAATCCCCAGTTACTTAATCCAATGTTTTCATTAATTTCAATTGCTGAAGTGTTTGATGCGATACTTTTATGTATTTTTTCTTGGTTTAAAACAAGTAATTTCAAAATTTCAGTTGTATCATTTACCTCTTCAAGGAAATCATTAATATCTTCCATAATTTCATCAGAGATATTTTGAACTCCAGTATGACAAATAATTAGTACTACTTTTGTTTGAGGAGACCTGATAGCACTTGATATGTAACCTGAGAGCTTGTTTAATTTTTCATTAAATTTTTCATAGTTCTCTTCAAAAATATCTTTGACTCCCTTTAAATATTTTAGCGAATCTCCTTTATCTATCGTTCCAGATCCTTCATGGTGCCATTTTGATTGAATCAAATACAACGTTTGTATACTTTCATCAAAATAAACAGCATCAATACCATTATCCTTAAAGCCATCTGTAATATATGGTCCAATATTTTTTTCAGATATACTCGATATGCTTACTATTGAATATGCAGCTAATGCTCTCGTTAAAAATGCATTATCAATTTCACTTTGTGTTTTTCCTGTATAATCAGATAAATCAATATAAGGATGAAATTTCTCTTCTAAAAATGATCTAATTTGTTTAACATGCAATATACTCATTTATTTCTCCTCTTTAAGCGCCGAAGGCGTCCATCTAACATTTTGCTTAACCTGTAGCGCGTCATTGGCGCGGTTTGTGCGCGCCCT
>CAZKSK010000482.1:0-1943 GCA_964555225.1 uncultured Bacteroides sp. | reverse complement strand
CCATGTCTGCCAGAAAAGGTTGAAAGTTCTTGCCGTCGCGGCGTATTTCATAGTCGGCAACCTCCGTATTACGTATAAAAACCGGTTCGGGACGGGTTAATCTGGTTCCGGCAGGAGCCTCCAGACGGATGTGGTCAAACAGTATCCACGACCCTTCCAGTACGGATAATGTGATGCTGTTACCCCCTTTTTTAAGGGTTTCGCCAGGGATAGGGATCTCGAGTGTGCGGCCGGATGTGCTCTGCAGCTTGCCTGCAATCGATAGGTCGCTTGCTCCGGCGGGTAGCTGGAACTTTTGTGACTGGTTGTTGATGCTTACCTTCAACAAGGGCGGTTTCTTTACGGCATTGTCGGCCACAACGATTATCAGCTTCCAGGTTCCCTGTGCCGGTATATTGTCCAACCCGAAAAGGATGTTGGATTCGTGTGTACGCCAGCCTGCAGTGCTCCAGGTGCCACCCCATTCGTCGGCCGGTCCCGGTATTACATAGGGAAAGGATCTGGAGGCGGTGTCTTTTCCGATCAGGAAATAGCGGTCTTCGAACCCGAAGTCGGCTTCCAGGTAACTTTTATATTTGTCGGGACCCAAAGCCAGATCGGCCGTGGAATGGTCGGCTTTCCCAATACTCCAGAGGATATGACCGCCATCGGCAGCCTGGCAAAAAGTACAGGGAAGCATGGCCGACAGCAAAACAGATAAGAAGGTGTGTTTCATTGTTGTATTATTATTCCGATTGACTTGCACTATGTTCCGATTCCTTTGCGCGGTATGCCGAGGGAGAGATACCCATAACCTTGGTGAAAAGCCTCGAGAAGTAGGCCGGCTCTTCAAAGCCCAGCCGTAAAGCGATCTCATTCAGCTTCAGGTTGGTAAGCTCGATGTATTGGCAGGCCTTCTGTATTTTAAGCCGGATAAAGTAGTTGATGGGCGACGAGCCGGTCTCCTTCTGAAACAGCATGGAGAAGTGAGACGGCGAATACTTGAAGTAGGCCGCCAGTTGCTCGAGGGTAAGGTTGTGGTCGATGTTCTCCTGCATGTAATGGATTACCCGCGACGAGAACGGATATTCACGGTGGCTCGGTATCTTGTAGTGCCGGAATTGTTCCAGCCACAGGAAAGATCCCATGAAAAGATACAGGCACATGGAAGAGTAGCTCATGTATTCTTTGATATAGCCCATGGAGAAACAGCTGTAAATCTCTTCGAATAGTTGGGTGCGGTCCTGCAACCTCGAGTACTCTCCCGGCAGGATGGATACCGGATTGGGATGCTGCGGATAGAAGCTGGCACTCATCTTTCCCCTGAAATGGAGCCAGTAGATAGTCCACGGATCTTTCTCGTCGGCCCCGAAAGCATAGGGTTCGTTGGCCGGGATGATGATGTACTGGTTCTGTTCGATCCTGTATTCCTTTCCTTTTATCCTGTACCATCCTTTGCCGTCTGTACAGTAGATCAGCATACTATAGTTGCATCCTTTGTCTTTTTGTACGAAATGGTACTTCACCTTCGGAAAAAATCCTATCTTTCGTACGTACAGGTTGCCTATAAGCGGATCCTTACTGTATTGAGTAAGCAGCTCCTCGGGCAGGGAGATGGAACGTTCGCCTTTAAATCCTTCTTTGATCTTTATCATTATAGTATCGTAAGATTGTATAAGTAAATCGGAACAAATGTACTTCCCCGGGTTGGATTTACGAAATACCTTTGCAAAAAAAATTGATATACGTGTAAAATGAGAAAAAGTAATTATGATAAATATCCGTCCACTTCGGTTAACGGATCACTTTGGGAGGGATGGGATGCCATCCTGAACCAGATAAAGTTGGATTTGTCCCTTCAAAACGGAAGGCATGTGCTGGTGGTGGAATGCTATCAGGGGGTGCATCACAAAGAGCTGCTTGAACAGCTGGCTCTTTTGCCGGTGGACGAACGGGTGGATACG
>CAZKSK010000481.1:0-1943 GCA_964555225.1 uncultured Bacteroides sp. | reverse complement strand
TATAATATGAAAATCCATAAATATTTAGAAATCTGTACCTTTTTATTTTGTACGCAACAGGTATTTTCCCAGTCGTTTCAAATCACTCCCTCCGAATATTTTAAAAATGCGAATGTGAACGTAATGGTTTTTAATGATATATATCCGGAAGGTCATCAAGGCGGCATTTGTATTGTGATGAATGATAAACGAATTGCTGCTATGGGTGATGTTCGTATGGAACCAACTCCCGGGCAATGGCAGGGATTACCTAAAATTAAGAATCGTATAGTCAACAGGCAAGAGCATTCTATAACGGTTCAAGGATGTTATCCGGATTCAGCCCATCATCTGGAAGGTTTCAATCCTATGATTTATTCGGATTTTGCTTTCAATTATACTATAAATGTCAAGGCTGTCGATAATCAAATTATTGTGACAGTTGATTTGGATAAACCGGTACCTGACAAATATGTTGGGAAAATAGGTTTTAATCTAGAGCTTTTCCCAGGTTATCTTTTTGGCAAGCCTTGGATTATGGATAATCAAACAGGTATTTTTCCTCGTCAATCTTTAGGACCTACAATTAAACAAACTAGCAATACTAAATATCCGGGTAATTATAATCCTAATGGAAAAGCAGACATGAAGATGTTGACGGAAGGGACTTATAATCCCATGGTTGCAGATAATATAATAGGTGCACCAATGGCTCAGGGAACTCTTTTTGTTTTGAATCCTCAGGATTCTTTATATAGGGTAACGATAAAATCGGAAAAAGGGAATATGAAATTGTATGACGGACGAATTAATCATGCAAGTGGTTGGTTTGTTCTTCGTTCTGATTTTGCGGTAGGGGTTACAAAAGAAGCTATTAAATGGATTATAATACCTCAAGTATCTCCTAAATGGATGTATACTCCGGTAGTGCAAACTTCACAGATCGGTTATCATCCGAATCAACCTAAGATTGCATTCATTGAATTGGACGATCGGGATACTCATTTTAATACACCTATATTATATAAGGTTACCGGCAACGGATTAAAAGAAGTGCTAAGAAAGCCGGCAATACAATGGGGCAAATTTCTCCGTTATAATTATTTGAAATTTGATTTTTCTACAATAAAGGAAGATGGATTGTATCAAGTAAAATATGGTAACTCTTGGTCTTCTTGTTTTCGAATAGCATCAGATGTTTATGATAATGGTGCTTGGCAAGCTGAATTGGAGTATTTTCTTCCTATACAGATGTGCCATATGCGTGTAAGTGATAAATATCGTGTATGGCATGGATTATGTCATGATGATGATGCTTTAATGGCCCCTGTTAATTTGAATCATATTGATGGATATACTCAAGGGCCTTCTACTTTGACAAAGTATAAGTCTGGTGATCATATACCTAATATTGCTATTGGTGGATGGCATGATGCCGGTGATTATGATTTGAGAATTGAATCTCAAACCGGCGAATCTTATATTTTGGCTATGGCCTATGAAAATTTTCATGTTAATTATGATGAAACTTCAATAGATCAAATCCGACATATAACCGAGATTCATCAACCTGATGGAAAAAATGATATACTTCAGCAAGTAGAGAATGGCGCATTATCGGTAGTTGCCGGTTATAAAGCTTTAGGCCGTTTATATCGTGGAATAATATGTAATAGTGTGCGACAATATGTTCATTTGGGTGATGCAGCTACTATTACCGATCACAAATCCGGTACAGTAGATGATCGTTGGGTCTTCACGGAGGATAATCCTTATCGCGAGTTAATGTCTTCCGCTCATTTGGCTGGTATTTCCCGAGCATTAAAAAATTTCAATGATACGCTCAGTTTGCAGTGCTTGCAAATATCGAAAGATTTGTATGAAAAAACAAGAGGTAATGGTTGGGCTGAAAATGCCAAGGTTCAGGCTGCAGTAGAGTTGTTTTTAACCACGGGTGATAAAGA
>CAZKSK010000480.1:0-1943 GCA_964555225.1 uncultured Bacteroides sp. | reverse complement strand
TCGAAGTCGACAAATCTCTTTCTCTCTATCGTAAAATTTCATGCTTAAATTAATTTAGAAATATATAGTTCCGAAACAAGTGTTTCCGAAATGACGGTTTCTATAATGCATAGATATATTTGAAGAAAAATTTGCACCGACCCGTTGATATACAATTAGCCTTCTTTTAATTTCGTCGAACTTAAGTTATTTATTTTTCTTTCAAATAAAGATTATTTCATCTATTTTTGTACTTTACAATTAGTTAAGAAAATTATGAAAAAGAACTTGTTGCTTCTTATAGCCTCAGTCTACATTCTTTCCGCATCGGCCCAAACAAATGATACAAGAGGATTATCCATCTGGTTCGATAAGCCTAATGACTTAAGCGGTATAGCGGTATGGTATCATTCCAAGCCCGGACAATGGACCGGAGAAAACAAACCCGAAAGTGCCGGAGATACGGCAAAAAATCCCGATCCCGAATGGGAATCGCAATCACTGCCGTTAGGAAACGGAAGCATCGGAGCTAATATCATGGGTTCCATCAGTGCAGAACGTATTACTTTCAATGAAAAGACGCTTTGGCGCGGAGGCCCCAATACAAAAAAGGGTGCCGGTTATTATTGGAATGTTAACAAAGAATCGGCTCATGTACTGAAAGATATTCGAGAAGCATTTGCCAAAGGCGATGAGAATAAAGCGACAGAACTCACCCGCAAAAATTTTAACAGTAATGTTCAATACAGTGTAGATGAAGAAAAGCCCTTTCGCTTCGGAAATTTCACCACGATGGGAGAGTTCTATATAGAAACCGGCTTGTCCGAAGTGGGAATGACAAACTATCGTCGCATCCTTTCTTTGGACTCTGCCCTTGCTGTTGTGCAATTCGAAAAAAACGGAGTAAAATATGAACGCAAATATTTTATTTCCTATCCGGACAATGTTATGGCTATTCGATTTTCAGCGGATAAGAAGGACAAACAAAACCTAACTTTCAGTTACGCTCCAAATCCCGTTTCAACAGGTTCCATGATGCCGGAAGGGGAAAACGGATTGTTCTTTAAGGCAAAGCTGGACAATAATAACATGGAATATGTTGTAAGAATCCGTGCCTATACAAAAAACGGCAAAGTGAAAAATACAAACAACCAACTGACAATAAAGAATGCAGATGATGTAATTTTTCTCATTACGGCCGATACGGACTATAAAATCAATTTCGATCCGGACTTTACGGACCCGAAAACTTATGTCGGTGTAGACCCATGTACCACGACCCTGGACTGGATAGACAAAGCCTCCGAAAAAAGTTTTGAGGAATTATTAAAAGATCACTATGCAGATTATTCAACTTTATTCGACAGAGTAAAACTAACTTTAAATCCGAAAACGTCCGACAAAGATATCCCGACTCCGCAACGGTTGGAAAATTACAGAAAAGGAATGAAAGACAGTTATTTGGAAACTCTTTACTATCAGTTTGGGCGCTATCTGCTTATTGCCTCTTCCCGCCCGGGGAATCTACCTGCCAATCTGCAAGGAATTTGGCATAACAATGTGGACGGACCCTGGCGCATAGACTATCATAACAACATCAATATAGAAATGAACTACTGGCCGGCATGCACGACCAATCTTTCCGAATGCCAGAAACCTCTCATCGATTTCATCAAAACATTGATAAAACCGGGTGCAAAAACGGCAAAAGCTTATTTTGGAGCCAGAGGATGGACCGCATCCATATCAGGAAATATATTCGGTTTTACTACTCCTTTGGCAAGCGAAGATATGGTTTGGAATTTTTGTCCGATGGCAGGGCCATGGCTGGCTACCCATATCTGGGAATACTATGATTTTACTCGCGATAAAAAGTTTCTGAAAGAAACGGGTTATCCGATTATTAAATCGAGCGCCGAATTCGCAACCGACTTTCTCTGGCACAAACCCGACGGAACCTATAC
>CAZKSK010000479.1:0-1950 GCA_964555225.1 uncultured Bacteroides sp. | reverse complement strand
TGTTACAACTATCATAATGTAGTCTCCTTGCTAATTTTCGTTATTAAAACACAAAAAAACATCCTTAAAATCGAATTAGAGGTTAAATTTAATACCTTTGATGCCCAAAATGTAATGAGATTATAAATAATGGTATCAAAAGAGCTACGTGCCGATTTACAATTAAAATGGCAACGCATCCAGCAAGCGATGCAGATGGTGAATGCAGACGGTTGTCTGCTGTCAGTTGATGTAAATCTTTTTTATACAACCGGTCAGATTTTTAGTGGTTATTTCTATCTTCCCAGTCAGGGTGAACCCTGCTTTTTTGTAAAACGGCCCAACGGAATTACAGGAAGCAATGTAGAATACATTCGTAAACCTGAACAGATTCCGTCCCTACTTGCCGAAAAAGGTATAAATCAACCCAATAAACTGCTGCTGGAAGCAGACGAATTAAGTTATAACGACTACATCCGCCTGCAACAACTTTTTAATCCGAAAGAGACAGGCAATGCCACTACGCTGATGCGCAATGTCCGGATGGTAAAAACCCCTTGGGAAATAAGTCAGTTCCGGATATCAGCCAAAGGTCATGCCGCCACTTATGCAGAAATACCCTCTTGTTACCGACCGGGAATCACCGATCTTGAATTTCAATACGAGATAGAGAACAAAATGCGTCGCCAGGGATCCATCGGTATATTCAGGGCTTTTGGAGCCAATATGGATATACACATGGGAAGTATTCTTGCCGGCGATAATGCCGAAGCCCCCTCTCCTTTCGATTTTGCTTTGGGAGGACAAGGTATGGATCCGTCTTGTCCATTGGGTGCCAACGGCACAATCCTGAAAGAAGGAACTTCCGTTATGGTTGATATGGCCGGCAACTATTCGGCTTACCTAACGGATATGACACGTGTATATGCCATCGGCAAACTTCCGGAACTGGCTTATAAAGCGCATCAGGTTTCTCTTGCCATTCAGCATGAGATAGAAAATATGGCCAGACCCGGCACCCCATGTGCCGACTTATACAATCTGGCTTTCCAAATGGCCGAAAGAGAGGGATTAGCCGATTATATTATGGGAACCAAGCAACAGGCTAAATTTGTTGGTCATGGCATAGGTCTTCAGATCAACGAATTACCGGTACTTACCCCCCGTTCTAAAGAATTATTGGAAGAAAACATGACTTTTGCACTCGAGCCCAAGTTTGTTATTCCGGGTACTGGTGCCGTTGGAGTTGAGAATAGTTACCTTGTAACGAATAATGCGGTTGAAAAACTAACATTGTTTGAAGAAAACATTATTCAGCTTTAAATGAAAAACCAATTGTAATAAATATAAAACAGGTAAATAACACATTCGAAACAATTGTGTTGTTTATTTGTTTTCTCAATCAGACCATATTAAAAAAACTAATTAAGAATCATATGAAGAAATCGATGAGCTTTTTGCTGTTACTGGCCATTCTGATAGGTCCTTTAAAAGCGGCTGACATTGAAAATGTCAAACCTGTCAAGAATATTATATTATTAATTCCGGATGGGACATCCCTTTCAACGGTGTCGATCGCGCGTTGGTTACAATGGTATAACAACCCCGACATGCCCAATCTGGCAATTGATCCTTATATGTGCGGTACCGTACGCACCTTCTCGTCGAACGCCCCCATCGGCGACTCGGCACCTACTACTTCATGCTACATGACTGGAATTCCAAGTATTGCAGGATACGTATCCACACATCCGGTTCAGGATGCAGCCAACGACATCTTGCCCATCGATTCCACCCGTGCCTATCAACCTTTGGTTACTGTGCTTGAAGCTGCTAAAATGAAGTATGGTAAATCAACCGGACTGGTTTTTACCTGCGAATTTCCGCATGCCACACCGGCCGACTGTTCTGCGCACAGTTACAATAGAGGAAAATATGAATGGATTGCCCCCCAGATGGCACACAACGATC
>CAZKSK010000478.1:0-1953 GCA_964555225.1 uncultured Bacteroides sp. | reverse complement strand
AACGAACCGGTAACCATCCGAGAAAACGAAGTGTCCATTGCCGAAAGGGCCTTTCAGGAGGGATATATCAAAGTGCATACGCCTGTACGTAACGGCAAGAAAGTAGCGGTTATAGGTTCCGGACCTGCCGGATTAACTGCAGCAAACCGACTGAACCGCAAAGGGTATACGGTAACGGTGTTCGAGAAAAATGAAATGGCCGGAGGATTGCTTCGGTACGGAATACCGAACTTCAAGCTTGCCAAGAACATTGTGGAACGCCGTATCGACCTGATGAAGGAAGAGGGAGTGATCTTTAAAACCGGGGTTCAGGTGGATACATTGCCCGAAGGTTTTGATGCATATTGTATAGCTATTGGCGCGGAGGTTCCGAGGGACCTGCCCATCGAAGGTCGAAAGCTGAAAGGGATCCATTTCGCTATGGAGTATCTGGCGCAACAGAACCGGCTGCTGGAAAGTGTTCCGGTTGCTCCAGAAACGCTGATCAATGCAAAAGGAAAGAAAGTATTAGTAATTGGAGGGGGCGATACCGGATCGGACTGTGTTGGGACTGCCAACCGCCAGAAGGCTGTCAAAATCACTCAGATTGAGATTCTGGATAAACCGCCTGTAGGATATAATCCAACAACTCCCTGGCCATCCATGTATCCGCAGGTACTGAAAACATCCAGTTCGCACGAAGAGGGATGCGAACGGAGATGGAATCTTACCAGCTGCCGCTTTATAGGAGAAAAAGGTGTATTAAAAGGGGTTGAAGTAGAAGAGGTTATCTGGACTAAGGGCGAAGATGGCCGTGTGCAGATGCAACCGACAGGCAAAAAAGAGATTATCGAGGCTGATCTGGTATTTTTGGCCATGGGATTTGTTCATCCCGTACAGGAGGGACTTATCAAATCGTCTAATCTTGCCACCGACAATCGTAAAAATATCATCGTAGATAAGTCTTTCAAAAGCAGTGCATCCAACGTGTTTGCTTGCGGAGACGCCACTACCGGAGCAAGTTTGGTGGTAAAGGCGATGGCTGCAGGCCGTGATACGGCAAAGGCGATCGACTCTTACCTATCGTCAATAATATAAAAAAAGAAATCGTATGTGTGGTATAGTAGCAATATTCAATATTGAATCTCAATCGGAAGCTTTACGTAAGCAAGCGTTGAAAATGTCGAAACGTATTCGTCACCGGGGACCCGACTGGTCTGGAATTTATGCCGAAGAGCATGCTATTCTGGCCCACGAGAGACTCTCCATAGTAGATCCGCAGTCGGGTGGACAACCGCTTAAAAACAAGGAGGGAAATATCATCCTTTGTGTTAACGGCGAGATTTACAATCACCGGGAGATCCGGGCGGCGCTTAAAGACGAATATGAATTTCAGACAGGTTCCGATTGTGAGGTGATTCTTGCTCTGTACCAGAAGAAAGGAATCGACTTTCTGGAAGATCTGAACGGTATTTTTGCTTTTGCTCTGTACGATGCCCGGCAAAACACCTTTCTTATTGCACGTGACCCTATTGGGGTAATTCCTCTTTATATGGGTTACGACGATCAAGGGCACTTGATGGTGGCTTCAGAACTGAAGGCGCTGGAAGGGGTATGTGCCCACTATGAGCCTTTCTTGCCGGGACATTACTATTACAGCGAAGATGCCGAACCTACACGCTGGTATACCCGTGAGTGGCTGGATTATGAAACCGTTAAAAACAACGATGCGGATGTAAACGAGCTGCGGGAAGCTATGGAAGCTGCCGTTCAAAGACAGCTGATGAGTGATGTGCCTTACGGCGTTTTACTGTCCGGCGGACTGGATTCGTCTATCATTTCGGCTGTAGCGAAAAAATATGCAGCCAAACGTATCGAAACCGACAGTCAATCGGATGCCTGGTGGCCTCAACTCCACTCCTTTGCCGTTGGATTGAAAGGGGCACCCGACCTGGCTGCAAAGGAGTGGAGTTG
>CAZKSK010000477.1:0-1955 GCA_964555225.1 uncultured Bacteroides sp. | reverse complement strand
ATTAACCACACGACCCTTTTCATTGAGATACTTATTGGGAGTATAATAGGCAATATCCTTACCAAGAAAATAGCTATACCTGCGTGGATTGCTGTAATTACGTGATATACGGGAGCCTCCATCAGCCACATCGAGCGTGATCTCAATGAAAGAGAAGCGGTAGTTGTCATTACTATCTGCGGGTACAAAAATGACCAAAGCGCGATCTTCCATCTCATCTGCCAACATACGAAAAGCCTCCTTTGACAAAGCTACACGCGCATCATGTTGTGAAGTATGTTTTATCTCATAAACCACCAAATCAAGTGTATCCGATGTGCCAAGTTTGACCGCTTCGGATGAATATTTCATCTGAGTGTTGAAGGTGACAGGTTCTAACGTAGGTATAAAGTCTTCTGGTAAGAAACTGTTTTGCAGGAAGTTTATAAATTTCTGACGGTTATATGCTTTATTAAATTCCATATTAGTATGTATTAGCCTTTATTTTAAAAGGTGTCTTTCGCTATCATCTTCCAATACTTTCATTTGCTGAATAGCAATTTTGTTAAGTTTAATAAGTCGTTCATTTTGAGGAAAACCTTGATCGATGAAAACAGCATTAATATTTTCCATGTTCGACAAACATATAAGTTCATTAATAGACGCATAATCACGTATATTCCCCTTTAATTCAGGATGTTGTTCTCTCCACGTTTTAGCAGTTAGTCCAAACATCGCCACATTTAAGACGTCTGCCTCTTCCGCATAAATCATGCTTATTTGTTTCGATGTAACCTCAACAGGAATCAAATTCTGCTTAATGGCATCGGTATGAATACGATAGTTAATCTTCGACAATTCACGCTTGGCAGACCATCCTAGAGCTTTCAGTTCTTCAGATTTTAACCGTTGGAATTCCCGTATCAGATAAACCTTAAACTCTGGACTAATCCACATGGCAAATTCAAAAGCAATATCTTGATGAGCAAATGTCCCACCATACCGTCCTGTTTTGGATATGATGCCAATTGCATTCGTTTTCTCCATCCATTCTTTTGCACTGAGTCGATAACTATTTAGTCCTGCCTGGCTTTTAATTATGTCGAATTCGGCACAATTAAAATTCGGATTATTCAATTTTTCCCATATACCCAAAAATTCAATCGTATTTCTATTTCTTAACCAATTTGCAAAAAAGAACTCTCCGTCTTTTGCTTTTAGCATATCTGTCAAACTGATATAATCACTGTCGTTCATCTTAATGACAGTAACAGTCGTATCTTTAACTTGAATTATTTTCCCCTTAGTCATATATTTTTCATTGTAGTTCTTCACTTAAGATTAAGGTCTCTTCGCTATCATCCACTCTATTTTGAGTGAGGATGATGCGAGCCAAATATTCGGCTTTTATTTTTTTCGGAAGCTTGGTTGCGTCTTTCAATGCCAATTGATTGATGAAACGTATTTCAAAACCGGATAATGCATCTGCTTTAACAACAGACATTAAATCAAACAGATAGTCGGCTGACAATAGTTTGTTATTTTGAAGTAGCTTTATTTTTGATACAGCTTTCAGAATATCTTTTTCATTGCGGTCTTTCATATCACTACAGAATAGGGATGATTTGACTTTCTGGTAAACCTTATCAAAATCTTTACTTAAGTCTATAGGTTCTTCTTCCCGTTTTGCAGTAAATAGAGATAAAGCTTCCTCGGAAGAAATCATAACAGGAGCAATAGATTTACTCCCTATTTTAAAGACGAAATCATTTCCTTTTTTCCCAAACAGAAGCACTCCTTGTTTGGACTTTTCGATATTTCGGGCAGTTCGGGCGCGATGTGGTATCTGCAATGCTTTTTCAAATGCCTCCGTTCCTTTTAATTTATTGAGCAATTTACGATAAGGTGTATCCCATGAAGATTCCTCACTATGTGCAAACTCTTTTCGATAGCGTTCTTTAAAATAAGCTTGTAGT
>CAZKSK010000476.1:0-1960 GCA_964555225.1 uncultured Bacteroides sp. | reverse complement strand
CGTTATATGAATGATTTGATATTTAAAAAAATATAATATTCAAGAAGATAAATTGGAAGTCTTATTAATCGTTCGTATTTTTGCGAACATTAATAAATAAAGAATAATGCAAGAAACCAAAAAGGAATACACAATAAGTCAGGAGCAGTTGGCCCGTTTTGCAAAAGCACTGGGACATCCGGCTCGAATTGCCATTATGGATTTTCTTGCAAAACAGGATACTTGTTATTTTGGCGATATACATGAGGAATTGCCTATAGCGAAAGCCACCGTATCACAACATCTCAAGGAATTAAAAGATGCCGGATTAATTCAAGGGGAAATTGAAACACCGAAAGTAAAATACTGCATTAACCGTGAGAATTGGAAACTGGCCAAACAAATTTTCGATGATTTTTTTAATAAAAATCTGAATAAAAAAAGTTCCTGTTGTTAAGTAAGAAATTTTTTTATAAATGATGTTCGTTGTTTTGCGAATTACAAATAATATTAATAAACAAACAGAAAATGGAAATTAAGATTTTAGGAACAGGTTGCAGCACTTGCAAGGCACTGTATGCAGCAGTCGAGAAAGTAGTTAAGGAACTTAATATTAATGCTACCTTGGTAAAAGAAGAAGATCTGGAAAAAATCATGAGTTACAACGTTATGTCTCTTCCGGCTTTGGTAATTAATGAAAAGGTTGTTGCCAAAGGTAAGATACCAGCAGAAGAAATAAAAAAATTATTGACCGAAAATAAATAAAAAGATGAAATATTTTACATTGATGACTTTATTAGCGCTTGTATGTTTTACGGGAACTATCAGTGCAAAGTCCAATAAAGTAGGGAAAAATGCATCAGAAAAAACTGTTGTAGAAGTATTATATTTCCATGGAAAGCAACGTTGTCCTACATGTATTGCTATCGGAGATAATTCTCTTGATGTGTTAAATAAAGAGTTTGCTTCCCAGATGAAAAACAAGCAAGTGAAATTTAAAGAAATAGATATTTCGACTCCTGAAGGCGAAAAAATTGCCGACAAATATCATGTTACATGGTCATCTTTGTATGTAAATCAATGGAAAAACGGGAAAGAGAAACGGAATGATATGACATCCTTTGGTTTTGAAAATGCACGTAACAATACAAAAGTATTCCGAACCGGATTAAAAAACAAAATAGCCCAATTACTAAAATAAATATTTAGTCATGATGGACTTTTTACAGAATATTCTGGACAACAGTAATATTCCACTTCTTACAGCTTTCGGACTGGGACTACTCACAGCAGTCAGTCCTTGTCCTTTAGCCACCAATATAACCGCAATAGGTTTTATCGGGCGCAATATAGAAAGTAAACCACGTATCTTCTGGAATGGTATTTTATACACTGCAGGACGTATTGTTGCATATTCGGTACTCGGAGCCGTGCTGATTTACATACTTAGAAGCGGAGCAGACATGTTCTCCATTCAGAAGGGAGTAAGTAAATGGGGCGAATTACTTATTGCTCCGGCCATGTTGCTCATAGGACTTTTCATGTTATTTGGCAACAAGCTCCATCTGCCGAAGTTCGGATTTTCAGGAAATGTGAAATCGGATAAACTAAAAGGAACTTGGCAAAGCTTGCTTTTAGGTATGCTCTTTGCCATGGCTTTTTGTCCGACAAGCGGAGTTTTATACTTCGGCATGCTGATACCTATGTCAGCTCAAGCCACTGCCGGATATTTATTACCGATCGTATTTGCCTTTGCCACCGGTCTTCCGGTAATCATAGCAGCCTGGGTACTGGCTTTCAGCATAGCGGGCATCGGCAAATTTTATAACCGAATGCAAATCTTTCAAAAATGGTTTAATCTGGTTGTCGCTACTTTATTTATAATAGTAGGTCTTTATTACGCATATACTTTCTATCTATAAAAAATTAATTCAAATTATTATGTTACAACAATTTGCCGACTGGCTTGCATATGATTTAT
>CAZKSK010000475.1:0-1964 GCA_964555225.1 uncultured Bacteroides sp. | reverse complement strand
ACACTTTGAGCGAGATCAATTGCTCTGTACTTCGTAAAACGGAGCATGCTGTTACAGTTTTGATGAATTTATTATCTTGATGGAATTATCAATTCTTTCAAGACTATGGCTACACAACCTAAGAAAATGAATATCATCAAACAAGTCCTTACGGGCCATAAAAATGGATTGTCGGTCAGGAAAATGGCCGAAATGTACTCGATGAGTCCAACAACAGTACAGCGCTATCTAACGATGGCGATCGAAGACTCATTGGGTATTGATTCGCTTATCATGTTAGAGGATCCGGAGTTAAATCATCGATTTAATGGTGGTAATCCGGCCTATTGTGACGAACGTTTCGAAGACTTCAAAAAACGTCTTCCACATTTTGAAAAGGAACTTACAAAGAAGCACATGACTACATCTCTTCTTTGGGAAGAATACCGTAAAGACGTACCCAATGGCTATGGACTGACTCAGTTTCGTTATCATCTGAAGCAAAATACAGCAGCGGTGAAACCCTCCACAGTTCTTAAAATGCTCCATCAGCCTGGAGGGAAGATGTATATCGACTTTGCCGGTGACAAACTTAGTTACGTCGATATGGAAACAGGTGAAATCGTTCCTGTAGAGACATTTGCAGCGGTTCTTCCCTATTCCGGATACACTTTCATCACTTGTATACCATCACAAGGTATCGAGCACTTCCTTGGAGCTGTAGATGCCGCTATACGGTTTTTCGAAGGAGCACCGCGCATTCTAGTTCCGGATAACCTCCGCTCTGCTGTAAAGTCCTTCGACAAGTGGTCACCAAGCTTAACTGAGGGTCTTAATGATCTGGCTACGCACTATGGATGCTGTGCCCAGCCGGCAAGGGTTCGTCGACCAAAAGACAAAGCTTTAGTCGAAGATGCCGTACATAAAAGCTATAAACGCATATATGCTCCCTTACGTAATCGTACCTTCCATTCCTTGCAGGAGTTGAATGGGGCTATTGCAGAATTACTTGAAAAGTACAACAGCCGACGCATGCAGGGATGTGACTACTCGCGTATTGAACGCTTCCTTGCCGTAGAGAAATCCGAACTGCTACCCTTGCCGCCGGAACGTTACCAAATGAAACGCCATGCAATACTTACCGTAGCCCCAAACAGTTTTATACAGCTTGGAAGGGAACGACATCATTACTCGGTTCCCTGCCGTCTTATCAGCAATAAAGTGGAAGTTGTATTTACAGACACTCAGGTAAGAATCTTCCATAATGGACACTGCATCGCCACACATATGCGTTCGTTCAAACAAGGGGGATATACATGGGTAAAGGAACATCTTCCTTCACAGGCGCAAGCATACTACGATTACTCACCGCAGTACTTCATAGATAAGGGGGCCAAATACGGATCAATGGTAGAACATGTGCTGCGTGAATTATTTTCTGCTACAGACAAGCCTGCAGAAGTATATTATCGTTCCGCTCAAGGTATCCTTGCTCTTGGTCGTGAAACAGAACCTGAGATTTTTCTTCTCGCATGTAAGATATCAGTTCAATACGGAAAATGCAATTATCCGTTCATCAACAACCTGGTGAAGTCAAAATGCCGGGGTTACCTTGCATTACAGGGAAAGAATACTCAGAATCAGGAACCTGCATTGTCATTACATGCAAATATCAGAGGATCGGAAGCTTACAAATAACATATTATACCATCATTAAAACGGAAAAACAATGGAAAAAATCTTATCAGACCTCAAGGCTATGCGACTGCCGGGCATGGCCCAGACATGGCAGAATCTTATGGAGGCACACAAAATCGAATCAATCTCAATGGCTGACGGAATACGCATGCTTATCCAGGGCGAGAATGACATGCGCATGTCCAATAGAACCCATAGGCTCATCAAGAACGCTCACTTCCGCTATACTGTAGCACTTGGTGAGATTGTTGCAGACTCTGCCCATGGTATCGAACAATCTCACCAAG
>CAZKSK010000474.1:0-1966 GCA_964555225.1 uncultured Bacteroides sp. | reverse complement strand
ATGGCTACAAGCGCAGCCATAACGTCAGCAGAGTGCAATGTACATGCTTCCGAGATATATTCTGTCATTTCACGTGTGCCACGATTTCCGTTGTCTACCGGTCTTGGATATACCCGATATTTATCGGGTGTCAGGTAATAATCGAATTTTACTGTCATTATATATATTTTTCATCTATTTCTCTATCGCTCTCCTACCACTTAACCGCACCTATTTCATCCATAAGCCAAAAATAATAATATGAGGTCCTCAAATTATTATTTTAGCGCCTCATATTAAAATTCGAAATACCTCAAATAAAAATAGTATCTCGCGTGGAAAGTAGAAACAAAGATACGAAAAGATGATGAGATTACCAAATGATAATATTCCTATCAAGATTCATAAAAAGTGACTGATGCAAATCAAAAGCGACTAATCAGTCACTACATCAGTCATCGCTGAAACCGCCTACCGTAAAAGGTTTCAAGACTTTTGTGATAGATGTGACTGATTATTCTCATTTATTCACTTGCTATTACTGATTACATAATCCAAGCTATGTGTTCTGTCAACAAGGTTATGGGCTATGATAATATATTCCCATGGTTTGCCTCCATGTGTTGTTGTATATTCAGTTGCATTTTTGCAATACTCTTCTGCTGCTATTTTCTTCGCCTGTACCTCTTCGTTATTTATTTCATTTGCAGCCTTTGTTTCAATCATATAAATACGATCAACAGTTTCTACTATAAAATCAGGTTCATATTTTCTTGAACTGTATGACCAATAGATATTAAACTGTTGTGATACAGGGCGAAGCCATCTCAGGACCTTACTATCATTTTCTAGTATAAAAGAAAAATCCAGTTCTGTACTACTATCAAATTTATATTTTAAATAAAACGATTTTTCATAACCCGTGAAAATAAACTTCTTTACCATTGACGGTGGATCAATCAAATCCCTATAATCTCTTTGTCCATAAGCAGTATCTTCTACCAGATGTTGTTGCAACAATCCAACAAAAGGTAAAACTCTGGAACGTTTAAACAGCCCTCTCTCCAAAGCTGAATGTTCTTTCATTTGTTTATATATTTGATTAGCTATAGCCGTTCTGAATTGATGGACCTTCTTTGCAACATCATTTTCGTCGGATGATTGGGTTTTGATTGCACTAACAGCTTGTTCGGCTAAATGATAAAGCAACTCCGAATTTTCATCATAGTCTATTTCTTCAATGTCCATTAATTGCACAACTATCTGTTGTACGGGATTATTAAAATATCCACTTGACTTAGCCTGCAAAATTTCCACCTGATTATCAATCATTCCTATTCGCAATATTTCATCACTCAATTCCGGAAAAGAAAAACCGATTGATGTATCTAAGTCAAAACACTTAAATATCATCTTGTTTTCAGGCTTTTCAATAGCAATACGAGGAATTTCTATTACGTTTTGTATAAAATCTTCTGTGACAGTTTTTATCACTTTATCAATTTCCTTAATTTGTTTTGCCGATTCTTCTTCAGCAAACAAAGGATTAGCTATAATTGCATTTTGTTTGATAACATCTTCAGTAATCCTTTTGAGTTTTGTTATATTTTCGGGGTTTACCAATTCCTTTTTGTTGTTTACCTCAGTATTCAATTTAGGTATTGCCTGCCACACCGCACGTTTCGCGTCAAAGAGAATTTTGGCCATCTCTCCCTCATATAATTTCTCAGCCTTTCCTTTTTCTTTCTTAAATTTTTCTTCAACAGATGTAGTTCCAATAACTACTTTACCATTTTCCGGTTTTAGTTCATCATCATCAAGTTCAACAAAACTAACTTTATGAAGCAATGAATTAGGATCCTGAGCTCTTTTCAAGACTTCTTCAAAGTTCTCATGTGCAATGACAGTTAATTTATCTACCTCTGCATTGCCTGTTCTTCTACCGCCATAAGGCAGTCTGAGTCCGCGTCCTATTGTTTGTTCCACT
>CAZKSK010000473.1:0-1969 GCA_964555225.1 uncultured Bacteroides sp. | reverse complement strand
AGAAAATGTGAATCCTGTGATTATGAGATTGTAACAGGACATCCTGGAGGTCCGCTTATTGATATTATTTGTATCCTGTATTATCCCCGTTTTATCACTGGCTGCTGTTATAGTAGTAATTTGGAATAGTATCATGAAAATATTTTCAGTGTTGTTTCTAATACCATTTATTTGGTTTTATTTTACTGATAATACTCAAACTTCGCACTAGAAAATCACATCTAAAGCCCGATATTATTCGTATATTATAAGCATTTTTATATTGCAGGAACCCACTTTTATGATATAATTTTAGCTGTAAGAAAAAAAAATAACAAAAAGGAGTTCCTGCAATGTCAAGTATAATTGAAAATTATCAAAGTGAAAAGAATTTTACTGAAAATTTTCGTAATTTTTTCAAAATATATAAACTATCGACCGCCCTCAGGAAAGCAAATGCATATAAGAAAAGAGGTTATTCTGTTGTCGAGATATTCAGTTACCTGTTTCAGCTAGTTTTTTATAACCGCTCTATGTATATGGATGCACTGACTAAAAGAGATGAAATCCCATTTATGAAGGATACAGCATACAGATTCCTGAATTCACATTTCATTAACTGGTATACATTTATGATCTGTTTTGCCTCCAGCATTATAGATACATTCATGAAACCGTTAACTACCGATAAAAACCAGAAAGTCCTTATATTAGATGATACTTCTTACAGCAGAGACAGGAGCAAAAAGGTCGAATTGCTCTCTAGATTTTATGATCATAGCAAGTCCAAATTTTATAAAGGCTTTAAGCTCCTTACCCTTGCATGGTCTGATGGTCACAGTACCATCCCTTTAACTTACAGGCTTCTGGCTTCATCTAAATACAAGAAAGTATCAGGAGCAGAATTACAAAAGCTGAAAAAGACTACTAATGGATACAAGCGGAGAAAGCAGGCATTAAAAACTGCTCCGGAAGCAATGATAGAAATGATCAGAGAGGTCATCAGCAAGGGTCGGATAAGATGCAGGTACCTCCTTTTTGACAGCTGGTTTTCCATGCCTAAGAATATAATAAAGGTTATAGAGACTGGACTTGATGCAGTTGGAAGGCTAAAGAACACAAGCAAGATACACTATATGATTGATGATGAAAAGCTCACATTAAAAGATATCTATAAAGGGAAGCACAAAAGGAGGGGAAAAAGCAAATACCTTTTATCCGCAGAAGCTTATATCAAAAGCCGGGAATTATATGATACTCCGATAAAGATTGTGTTTATCAGAGATAAAAATAATAGAAAGAAATGGATAGCGCTGTTTTCTTCAGATGTATCTCTCTCAGAGGAGGAAATCATCAAGCTTTATTCCAGGCGTTGGGATATTGAAGTACTCTTTAAGATGTGTAAGAGTTATCTCAAACTTGGCAGGGAAAACAGAAGCCTATCATATGATTCTCTTGTGGCCCATGTAAGCATTGTATTTAGCCGATATATTCTATTGTCAGTTGAACACAGGAAATCAGCTGATCCCAGAACACTGGGAGAGATATTCTGCAGTGTGATTGATGAACTGAACGACATAAGATTCTATGATGCGATAAATTTAATATTGGAATTGCTGGTTCCATCAATGCTCATAGATTTTTGTATAGAAGAGAATGTAATAGACCGATTTATGGAAGATTTTATAGCAAAGCTTCCCACAATAATCAGGTGTGGAATTAGTTATAAAAAAGTAGCATAATGCATTTTAGGATTGACACAATCATGGAAATAGACGAAAATAATCCTATTATTTATGTGCGAAGTTTGAGTAAGTATATTGAAAAAGAACATAAAAAACAATATAGGTTCTGAAAAATATATTTATAGAACCGGCATATGAATTGCATATATAGTGAGGCTGTTCTCGCTCTTTAGGCGTGCATTAATGGCAGGGCTTTATTTTTTGCCCGAAAGAGCCGCCAGGACTTCAGAATAATCAGGAAAACC
>CAZKSK010000472.1:0-1980 GCA_964555225.1 uncultured Bacteroides sp. | reverse complement strand
TACCGCTAAGAATAATAATAAAAATGAAGCCGTAGTTTTTATTCTATCAGCTTTCCATTCACTCTTCGTCATGTCTTCATATCAGTTAATCAGGTATCTGTTACTTCCAAAGTAACGGGTATTTTTATACCTGGTTCCACAGCATACATACAGGCTTTTCGGTTAACTTTGGCTAATTCTGAAGCTTTAAATCCGGCCAAATAAATTTGGGTGGTGCGGATTGATTTATGTCCCAATGATTCACTGATCATTTCTATAGAAGCGCCGGTTCGTTTTGCGGCGGTAGCCCAAGAATGGCGGAGTGTATAAGAAGAAATATTTCCTTTTAAACCGACTTTACGTGCCAGGGTGTGCAAATGGAAATTGAAATTACGCAGAGCAGAATTATATTCTGAATATTCTTCGTGACTGCCTCGTGCATACCGGCCGCTAAGAATGTTTAGCAGGTATGTTCTTTTTTTCAGTGGTTCTGTATTTAATTTATTTGTTTCGAGACCGTGCATTGTTTCTATAGCAGGAGGTAATATTTTTACGCAAACCTTAGTGCCTGTTTTTATGCGTCGGTATTCCAAAATACCTTCAGAGATATCTGATTCTCTGAGATGACTCAAATCTACAAACGGCATACCACAAAGTTGGTAAAGGAGACGAGCGGTTTTCTGGGTTCTTCGCAAGATCTCCGATCCCGGATCCTGATATAACAGGGAATAAAGTTCGTTGCGAGGTAACGCTTTTTTATGGTTGGTATCAATGCCTGTATAGACGTCATGGAACAGTCTATTTACGTGAGGAGCTAGGGCACAATCTACACCTTTGTTATAGATACTCCGAAGCATACGTAGATAAGTAGATACCGTATTCGGGCGCTTATGTTCGGCCACCAAATGGCGGAAATAAGATTTCAGACGATCTCTGTTTAAATCCGAGAACAGTACTGAAGGTCGTTCCAGATATTCTGTATATGAACGCAGAGCATTCCTATACAGATGGGCTGTAGAATAACGTCCTTCGGCTTCTAATTTCACAGCGCACTCCAGTGCGAAAGAAGTAAATGTTTTTCGTTTCATAAGATAATAAATAACGTTAATAACTTTGATAACTGTAAATGTATATAAATACAAAGTTAACACTTCATTTTGAATATCTCATGATTTTTGAGCAAAAACAAATTAGTACATATACCGCGAACTTGAGATCGTGATTTTAACTTTAATGAGAATATACTTTAATATCCTTTCCAGGAATCAACGGGTTTTCTTTGTTCAAGAGATATATTGGAAAAATGCACCATGCAACCATTTCCAACCGGTGATTGTGCACTGAAACCAATACGGATATTATCATTCTTCTGTAATCTGAAGTTTCTCACGACCATCCATTCCTTGCCATCGTTGGAAGTGTATAAATAAAAAGCATTTCCTTTGGATGAACCTATAATGCGATAGTAAACATCATTGCCTTGAATAGGCATGGAATTACAATCGTCGGCAACATCATTACATACAACCGAAACAACTCTTTGCTGTCCTTTGTAGTCTTTTTCAAAACAAAATTTGGCAAAATGTTTTTCGTCATTGTAAATTATTAAATCACCAGCATCCCATTTCGTATTGAAATCGAGAGAGATCTTAGCCGATAAAATAAAATCAGAAGTCGGTTTGAAAAGTAATCGAGGAGATTTATTTATAGAATAGTCGCCACTGGGTGAAATAAACAGATCGGCATTGGATCCGGATTCAATATCAATAGCGTCTTTACTAATGATTTTATAACTTTTTGGAGTGTTTTCAAAAGTCATGGGATAAGGGATAGTTTCTATGTTAACGACTTGTGATTTAACATATAAAGTCGACATTAGAAGTAAAACTCCTAAAATAATAATTTTTTTCATAATATAATTTTTACGATTTATCCTACAAATATAATTATTATTTTTGTAATTAATAATAATGTACAAGTGAAGATTTGACAAAATGTAAT
>CAZKSK010000471.1:0-1981 GCA_964555225.1 uncultured Bacteroides sp. | reverse complement strand
TCTACTAAGTATAACTCAGATGGCATCATGTTGATTCCTGCAGCTACGGCCAACTCATAGTAAGTCATTTCCAGTTCTGCTGAGCTATATTCCGAATTGCCAAATTTCAACAGATAATAGTCAAAACCTTCTAAGCCTGAAATCTGGCCACTACGTATCTCACCACTCTTGCAGTTGATGGCAATAATAGCCTTTGGTTGACGGCCACCTGCAGATGTACCAACAGTCAACAACGACTGCATGGTGATGGATTCTTCAGGCATGATGTGTACATTCTCTCTTTCCGTAAAGATACGCTCAGCCAAATCTGCCAATGATTTCATATCAATCTTTTCAGCTCTGTGTTCTCTCGAAGTTTCAGGCAAAAACTCCAAAGCACCCATTCCTCGTCGACCGATGAATGAGAGTTTATCGAGGGGAGAGATATCAGCTCCAGCCAGATGGTTCTGCTGACGCCAAAGTTCAAACAGTTGATTACCCCAGGCATCAGGCAATGAATCTGCAACGAAGGCCGGAAGTTTCTGATAGATCTTAGCATCCTCACCCCAAACAGGAGCAAGTCCACCCACTCCTTCAACTGGTGCTACAAGAGGAGAAACATTCAGTCCCTTCTTGATAAACTCTGGATTATATATAAAATACGACAGCCGGCGTCGCTCATCCCATGCCAGTCTTCCTATCTCTTCATCCCAAAGAATTACTCTTAATGACTTAATCATAGTGGTTATTATTTAGAGTGACGAATACGTTGTGCCTTCTTCTCATCCTTACGCATAAGGTACGGAGATTCCGGCAACTCAGGCAACAAGTCATCCAAAGCATTTATCTGACCAACCACTTTCAGTAAAAGTATGAAAGTGGACAATGAAAGATTACCCGCTGTACCATTCTCAAACTTGTGGATTGTTGTCAACCCAATACCCGACTGCTCGGCAACCTCCTTTTGGGTGAGATTGCAACGCATCCTGTACTCCTTGAAACGTGTGCCAAGCAAACGAACCAGTTCAGGCGTAGAATATTCATATAGATCTGCCATAAATTTATATTTTTAACAATCACTAAGATGATGCTTATATTATTATTTCATATTTTATATTCATTATATTGAATTTTATAATTACAAATCTACGCTAATTTTTTGAAACGAACGAGTTTTTTCGGGTAAATTTGCGATTCTTAGCCTACTTTTTAACAGTTGGAATCGTTTTAGCGAAGGAATCGACACAAAAAGAAGACTTGTTTAGAAAATAAAGAACAGACAACACCATAAAAGTTAGCCAGATTTGTCAATATTCATTACCATTTTATTTCGAAAAACATTACAAAAGACAGAAAAAACTCCGTTAATCATTGACCTGTAGTTTCCTTAAACTCTATATCTACGCCCTCTGTATTTTCCGTCAGATACTTTACGTCATCTATTGTTTTAATGTTCATTCTATTGTCCCACTTATATTATTTTCACTATCATTCCCAAATTATAAGCATCCGATATCTTATCCAGTTGCTGTTTCTTTGTGATTGTAGAGCTGAGCGTCATCAGATACCAGCCGTTCTGTAAATCTTTTTGTGAAGAAGAATAAACATTATCAAGAGTATTTGAAATCAAAGGTACCCCACATTGTATTATATTCAATGCTCTAACCTTATCTATACCGACTATCTGAATAACTTCTTTCAACGTATCAAGTGCAAAACGATGTTCTATTATCCTTCCATCGCTCATTTTTACTCTTAAATTAGTACGAGGAGCCTTTTTATCACCTCTACGCTTAATAGTGCCAATATTATGTTCCACTTGAGGATCAGGCAGAATTTCTTTGGCATCTTCCATTTCTGCACTGAAATTACGCTTTCGTGAAATTCTCACACTTATTGGTTCTTCGGGTACGTAATCAACAACAAGCACAAGTTCACGTCGTACTTGACTAAGAGCAGGCTCTATTGTTTCTGTTAATACAGGAAGGATCTCTTTCTTGAT
>CAZKSK010000470.1:0-1987 GCA_964555225.1 uncultured Bacteroides sp. | reverse complement strand
TAATACTTCTCGAGTTATCGTAGAAATAGATCCCAATATATACGGAGTGTTTATGGAACCCATATCTTTCAAAGGACGTCCGGGGAGTCCTATGAATGGAAACACCCTTTATGGTCCTTTATATGACCCGTCTTCTCCTTTAGCTAATAAAGACGGATTTAAAACGAATTATATTGATGCTATGAAAGAATTGAAGATTCGCAATATGCGTTGGCCCGGTGGAAATTATGTAGCTGGATATAATTGGCAAGATGGTATTGGGCCTAAGGACCAGCGGCCGATACGTAAAGATTTGGCTTGGGGCGGTGTTGATACGAATCAGGTAGGTACGGATGAATGGATCGCATTGAATAAAGCTATTGGAAGTGAAAATATCATTTGTATTAACCTTGGTTTGGGTGATATTAGTAATGCACGTTATTGGATAGAATATTGTAATTCCGATGAAGGAACGACATTTGCTAAAAAACGTGCTGAATGCGGACATCCGAAATCCTATAATGTAAAATATTGGGGATTAGGTAACGAGGTTGATGGAGAGCCCTGGATCATGGGTCATAAAGATGCCGACGATTATTGTAAGGTGGCTGTAGAGGCTGCTAAAGCTTTAAAAAGTGTGGATAAGTCAATACAATTGGTAGCAAGTGGTTCTTCTTATTATGAACCGACCGGAAAATGGTTGGAATGGAATAGAAAAGTGATTACGGCCTTGACCGGTGTTGCAGATTATCTTTCAATTCATAGATATTGGAATGATGGGAGCAATAGTAAAGATTATTATGATTATGTGGGTGATGCCGCTATGGATATTGAATCTAAGATTACTACGGTACAATCTCAGGTTAATATCGTAAAGGCTTTATATCCGGATAAGAAACCTTTATATCTTACCATGGACGAGTGGGGAACATTTGGACAGTCCATGCGTGAAGTATTGGCTCTGACGATGAATTTAAATTCGTTTATCCGTCATGCAGATTTTGTTAAGATGTCCGATTTTACTATGCTGACTTCTTTGTTATCTACTGATAAAGATAAAGGTACATTCAAGTCACCTTTTTTCTATGCCTATAAACTTTTTTCAAATAATTGTTTGGGTAGTTCAGTAGATACTCAGGTTATTTGTGACACATTTGACGCGAAAGTCAATAAGGGAATTCCATTTTTGGATGTTACAACTGTTTATTCCAAAACCGATGGAAAAGTTTATATTAATGTGGTGAATCGGAATCAAAATAAAGCAATTACAGCTGATATTTTGAGTGATGTAAACTCTTTTTCAGGAAAAGCAGTGGCTAGCCTGATTTATTATAATTTAGATGATAAATTTGCTTATGCAGTTGATAATGTTTATGCACCTGTTAAGAAAAATATAGATACGAAGGCTAATAAAATGATCTTTGCTTTTCCGGCACATTCATTTACTCAGATTGCTGTTAATGTGAAGTGAATGTTATTATAAATTAAAGTTTTTATTTTTCGGGAATAAGATTTCAAGCATGCTTCAGTCTTATTCCCGATTTTTCTGTGTTATTTTTATTTATCTTCAATTTCTTTTGGTCCCTAAAACGTTTTTTTTTATTTTTGTCTTCGTTAAGTTAAACCGGAACTATGAATAAGATTTTTGTAAAGGGAAAATATTTTTTATCTCTTGTTTGGACTGTTATTTTTTTAGTTTTGTTTTTTTGCTTGCAGCATATTGCTGCTTTCCATTTTTTCTTTATGGAACAATGGCAGACTTTTATTTATGATGGAACATTCATCTCTTCCGTTCTTTTCCAACCGGGTGGTTTTGCTCAACTGGTGGCTGATTTTTTGGTACAATTTTTTTATATTTCATATTGTGGAGCCTTGATTTTTTCTTTGTTGCTTACATTCTTGGCTTGGCTTACGGGGAAATTGTTAAAAAAGTTAGCGCCCCGACTTTATTTCCCTTTGCTTGGCTTGTTGCCTGTCCTTTCCATTATGTTCTTGCAGTTAAACATTA
>CAZKSK010000469.1:0-2000 GCA_964555225.1 uncultured Bacteroides sp. | reverse complement strand
AATGTCATAGATTTTATTGATTAGAAAAAGATAAAGACGTTAGACACAGATTTGTGTACCATTTGTATTCTGATTCGCTCTATTCACCAAAATATCATTTGTTCATCGTTAAAAACATTTTCATTAATAATGAATATGATTAAAAAGTGAACAAAAATATTGGAAATATGGATATTGTTCACTATATTTACAATGTTCATTATTAATGAACACTTTTGTTTAGAAAAAAATAAAGAATTATGAGTGAATTGTTAGAACAAGAAATTTTAATTCAAGCTGTTCAAAACTTGAATAATCAATCAGGAGATGCGGATTTGGCAACAATTCAAATGACTGATAGAGATAACGCAGACCCATGCCGGCCTGTCGGAATTAATACAATTGTAAGAATTAACGGGCTTGAGTTTGTCTGCGAAACCAAGTCAAACGTTACCAATGCAAATTTTAATGCAGTGTTGTCAGATAGCCTTCGGATCAAGGAGATTACTAAGAAACCATTTCTCTTGGTAGCCCAATATATTTATCCTGCTTTAAGCAAGGCTTTTGCAGATAAGGGTATCAATGTACTTGACCGAAATGGGAACTGCTATATCAAAGAAAATCCGGTTTTTCTTTGTGTACGTGGCATGAAGAATGCGCCGATAAAAGAAAAAACTGGACGTGCTTTCCAGGAAGCAGGCTTAAAATTAATCTTTTACATTCTTACTAATAAAGAGAATGTAAACCTTCCTTATCGTACGATGCAGCAGGCAACCGGTCTGTCTTTAGGCACGATAAAGACGGTGATAGAAAGTCTGATAAATGAAAATTATATACTGGTTACGCAAAAAGGACGTTTCCTTAAAAATCGGGAAAAGCTATTGAATAATTGGGTGATTGGATATAACCAAACATTAAAGCCCAAGAGATTACTGGGGCGAATGTCTTTTGTTACTAACAAAAAGCGAGAACAATGGATGAATGTTCAACTACCGCAGGGAATATTTTGGGGCGGAGAATGTGCAGCATATTTGAAAGACGGCTTCCTTATTCCCGGTAGCTATGAAATCTATACAAAAGAGCCATTAAACACTCTTTTACGCACCGGATATGTAATGCCTAAAGAGGATGGCGAGATAGCCGTACGAAATATTTTGGGATAACGGTGTAGAAAACGAAATACCGGAATTGATAGTTTACGCAGATTTGATGGGCAGTGGCAATAGTCGCTGTATTGAGGCGGCTCAAAGAATTATAAAAGATGAAGATACAAATATATAGTGAGAAGTTGGGTAATCCCCGATTAGTTGAACTGCTGAAAACTTTGGCAGTTAGCTTTAAAACAATGGATTTGCAGTTTTATGTGATAGGGGCAACAGCAAGAGATATTGTGATGCGCCAATTGATGGAAGTTGCTTCAAGACGCAGGACTCTAGATTTAGACATAGCTGTTGCTATCAATGATTGGCAGAGATTTGATGAAATATCAGAAGAATTACAAAAAGCCGGAATAAAGAAATCTCCACAGATTCGCCAACGGTTTTACTATAAAGATTATGAGTTGGATATCGTACCATTTGGCGATGTGGCAAAAGAAGATGATAATATTTACTGGCCACCCGAAGAAGATATAGCCATGTCAGTCAAAGGATTTGATAATGTACTGGCTGATGCACTAACTGTGTCATTAGATAATGTGGTGGATATTAAGTTGGCTTCTCTTCATGGATTGTGGGTCTTAAAACTTAATGCGTGGAAAGACAGACACCTGACTACTGATAAAGACGCAGTGGATATGTCATTTATCATAGACAATTATTTTATAGCCAATCTGGATAGAAATACACACATGGAGGTTTATGACCACCCTAATTTCAACCCCTATTTGGCCGGTGGTATTTGGTTGGCTTATGATGTTGCTTCTTTATTGAATAAAGAACAGTTGGTATATTATCGTGATTGTATTCTTTCTGAAACAAATAAAGAGGAAGAGAGTACTTTGATTAATCAGATTCTTGACA
>CAZKSK010000468.1:0-2001 GCA_964555225.1 uncultured Bacteroides sp. | reverse complement strand
CTCGGGAGCGTAATAAAGAGTGTGGTGGACTAATAAGCTTGTAAAATTTCTAATGAGCCGAAAAAGCTTTATACTTTTCGGAGTTTTCAAGATATCGACTCAGTTGATAGTATTATTGACAAACATCTTCATTATACGATTTTTGTCAGTATCAAGTTTTGGATCATATTCACTAGCCTTTGTCCTCGTTGGATTTGCAACAACATTTGGTTTTTCCTGGAGTTCGTCATCGATATTATTTTTTGGGAGCAAGGAAAAAGCAGAAACAGGCTCGATTAACAAATCATTTTGGGCAAGAAATATTATCTTATTTGGTAGTTTTCTGATTATAACGCTCACATTTTTAGTTAGCAGGCATTGGATTGATTCTTATGTAGATAATAAAGTATCATGGTTAATTTATTTCTGGGTTTTGGCCAGGGTGATTGAAGATTATTTTTTCCATTATTTCCTTGCGATAAAAAAACAACTTCTTGGATCAGCTATGATGTTTTTATCAAAAATATTTTTACTAGTCATGGTATTATTGATTCCGCTATCTGTTGAAAAAATCATTTATCTTAATGTACTATCTTCGGGACTTTCGATTCTATATATTTTCGGAATTAACAAAAAAGACATTGGTTCGTTTGAGTTTGATAGAGGAACATTTAAAGCAATTTTGAATTTTTCCTTATGGCAACTATTTGGGTTTTCAGGTTTATATATTATCAACTTTGGAGATAATATTGTAATAAAACATTTTATGACAACAAGTGATGTAGCAATTTATAATGCAGGATATAAACTATTTGAAGGTGTCGCGAATATTGCTTTTACTATTGTTGCTTTTTTTTCTCCGCATATTTCATCTGCATTTAAATCAAATGATAGACAATACCTTAATAAGTTTTTTTATAAAGAAAGATACATTATTTTTTCGTTTGTTGTTGCAATTCACGTTATTATAATATTTTTAGCTAAACCTTTGATACTTCAAACATATGGGAGTAAATATACCAGTGCGATTTTACCTTTGCAAATCTTAATGATAGGAAGTATTCTCAGGTACTACTCATCTTTTTATGTGATTTTTAGTAATATAAAAGCATATCATAAGTCATTACAGGTGGTGAATGTTTTCCGATCAATAATGAATATTATGCTCGATATTCTACTAGTTTTTTTATTTGGAATTTTAGGAGCTGCTATTGCAACTTCAGTTTCAATATTGATTAGCACAATAATTATGCATTTATTATATGAAAAAAAAATGAAATATATTATGATACAAGGAGGTTTATGAAGTGGTTTCTCGTCAAAAATAAGATAATTAATAGTAAATGCAAATTAATCAAATTGAGTTATCTATATATATATAGATTAATATTAAAGAAAAGTTGTTCATATATTGGTGTCCACTCTTCTTTCCAATCAGAGCCTATTCTTCCCCATGGGTTATCCGGTATTTTTATATCAAATGGGGCTACGATTGGCAAGAACTGTGTTATTTTTCATCAAGTAACGATTGGTTCTAATACTTTAGAGGATTCAAAAACAAGAGGAGCTCCGACTTTAGGTGATAATGTATATATTGGTGCAGGTGCGAAAATTATCGGACGTGTCAAAATTGGAAACAATGTGAGAATTGGTGCAAATTGTGTCGTGGTTGAAAATATCCCAGATGATTGCGTCGTAGTATTGAATAAGCCTCGTATATTGCAAAAAAGTTGCATTCATAATAATTTCATAGTTTATGACCAAAAGTGATACTTAGGGAGTAGGAAGTGATTATGAAAAAAATAATGATTATTACCGATTACCGTGATTTAGTCCGTCATGATATTTTGGTGAACTCCCCTGATTATCTTCCAAAATTGGTTCATCATCTTCAAGAATTTGGATTTGATGTTACTGTTCGACAAGTTTCAGAGATAGTGAATAGTGATATTTGTGAAATCAAAGGATATTACATTATTTATGCCAGTTCTGAGTTTCATGAGTACAAACTCTATATTGATG
>CAZKSK010000467.1:0-2004 GCA_964555225.1 uncultured Bacteroides sp. | reverse complement strand
CTAGCAGAATGCCAAAAATTACATTAAACTGAAATAAGCCGGTCATCCTTCCTCTCATATTGGCTGGCGAGATTTCGGAAATATACATTGGCCCGGCAACCGAAGATGCCCCAACAGCTATTCCCCCTAAAAAACGAAAAACAATAAACAAGCTAAGAAAAGGCGCTATTGCACTTCCTATTGCTGAGATGGTATACAACGCTGCGATAATAAAGAGAAGAAACCTACGTCCGTATTTGTCTGCTGGCTTACCTGCAGTTACCGCGCCAATTATAGTACCAATTAAAGCGGATGATATTGTAAAACCGTGCCAGAAAGGATTTAACTGAAACAGTTGCTGAATAGACTTTTCCACTCCTGATATTACTGCTGTGTCAAATCCGAAAAGAAAACCGCCTAACGCGACTGTAAGCTTCCCTTTTTCAGGACAATCCAAAAATAGATTTTTTTCATTCTCATAACCAAATTCTAAAAGCTTTTTCAATGTGATAATATGGTTCTGTCAAGGGCGACTGAGTGTGCGAAGTCGTTTATATACCCTTGACAGGTTCATGAATCACATTTTCTTTGCCTTTTAGTTTTTGGTTTTGCATACTTTGCGCATAGCCAACGGGTGTCATTCCCCCCAGCGAGTCATGCGGTCTTTTATAGTTGTAATCAAACAACCATTTCTCAGTTTCTTCCCTGGCTTCATCCAGGGATTGGAATAGATAAGCATCCAATACTGCTCTCCTGTATGTTCCATTCAGGCGTTCCACAAAAGCATTCTGTGTTGGGCTCCCAGGTTGAATATGCAAAAGTTCAATTCCTTTTACCTGGCTCCATTCATTCAGTAAATCGGCAATAAATTCCGGGCCATTATCCATTCTTATTTGTTGGGGCTTGCCTCTTCGTTTTATCAGATGGTTTAAAACATATACTACCTTATTGCTCCGAATGGAGTGGTCAAGTTCAATATGGAGAGCTTCCCTGTTGAAGTCGTCCATAATGTTAAAGCTCTTTATCTTTCGGCCATTTTCAAGCGAATCGTGCATAAAATCAATCGACCAGCAATGGTTGATGTCAGCAGGAATAACCAACGGAACTTTCACCCTGGCTGGAAGCCGCTTCTTTACCTTTCTTCTGATGTTTAATTTCATCAGGCAATAAACCCGGTAAACCCGCTTATGGTTCCAGTGGTAACCTTCCAGACGTAATCGTCCGTAAGCCTTCCAAAAACCTTCTGTCGGATGATCTTTAACTTTTTTTGATAAGGCTTCAATTACCGCTGCATCATCTCTGTGCGCTTGATAATAATATACTGAACGACTAATGTTTAAAACCCGGCATGCCCTGCTTATACCGATGGTCATATCCGAACTGACTTCCTGCACAATATCACGTTTTTCGCAAGGCTTTAAAGCTTTTTTTCGATAATCTCCCGGGCCAGTTTCAGATCAAGTGCCTGTTCTGCATACATCATCTTTAACTTGCGGTTTTCCTCTTCCAGTTCCTTCAGCCTTTTTAACTCAGAGGCTTCCATCCCGCCGTAACGCTGTCGCCATTTATAAAAGGAGGCCCTGCTTACGCCATGATCACGGACGATTTCTTCTACGCTTTTCCCATTCTCATACTCCTTCAATATCGAGGAGATTTGCTGTGGTGTAAATCTTTTCTTTTTCATTTTTACACTTTAAAATTAATTCTTATTTGTCTACTTTTAAACTGTCCAGTTTTCGGGGAAGCTTACAGAAAGATTTGGTATAATCGTTCCTGATTTTGAATTGGTCGCATAGTTGAGAGAACAATGTCTCAATTCTTTTTCTTATAGAGATAGAATTGTGGTTTGTAGTTTTTTTGATTCTTTCTTTTAGGAGTATCCAGTTTGATTTTGTCACTTTCAAACAAATTAAGTTGGACCTCAGCAGATAAATATCCTTTATCCCCAATTAACACACAATTAGCTATTTGCGGCTAGATGTCTTTTAAATAGTGGATATCATGTATAGAAGCAGCTGATAAATC
>CAZKSK010000466.1:0-2008 GCA_964555225.1 uncultured Bacteroides sp. | reverse complement strand
GAGGGGCGCGCACAAACCGCGCCAATGACGCGCTACAGGTTAAGCAAAATGTTCGATGTATCTATTCAATACTGGAGGATAAATATGAAGCGTTTTGTATTAGTTAACTTGATTTTACTAGGTTTTATTTCCATTGCACTAGCACAAGACTATGATTACATCGAGGTTGCTAATACACCCTCGGGGAGTTTTGTGCAAATTGCACAGTTTGACGATTTTAAGAGCCTACTCACTGAATATAAGATTAAGCGTCCATTTATTTGTAAATTTGAATCCGAATTCAGCCCTCCATTTATTTTCTTCTATATTAATGGAGTTCAAATTCGTTTTTTATTAAATGGATATTCTAACCTCAAAGATTATCAAAAAGGTATCTCATTGGGATACTTAAACGGCAAGGATTACCAAGATTCAATTATACTTGGTGCGCCAACTTCGGAAATCTTCTACTATTATAAGCGTAATCACTTTCTTTCATTAGATGATGCATTACTAGCATACAAAAGCGGATATATATTTGATCCCTATCCATTTGAAAAAATTATTCTTCCATTATCCTCAAGCGCAGATTCAATCAGCTTATTAAAAAAGATTCTTCAAATCTATCCTTCAGGGTACGGTACTCCATTCACAATTGAATCATTATATTCAGATGGGAAAATTGTGAGTATAGATAGAGCTTCTATTCCGATCGCATATTTAAAGAAAGATTCAAAATCGATAATATCTGAGTCTCAAATATATTATATTTGCACTTTGCTTGGAGTTAAATCATTCAAAGAATATCAAGATGAATATCAATCACGCGAAGCAGGATTTAAATCATCGACAGATCGTGTAATAGGACAGCAACTAGGTTATTCAACCGGAAAGGATTATTATTCAGCCATTGAGTATGGTTTTAAGAATTATTCAGAATATGAGCTAGGTAAGAGAATTAATATTTTTGACTATACATTATTCGGAAAGTATAAGCTTATTATCGAAGCAATTGATAAAATAAAAGAAACAAAACAATTAAGTTACCAAAATTCTCTTATATTTTACTTTATAAGCGAAATTGGTAAAGGACCAATTTCATTAACGAAGTTGTTTGAAAACTTAGTTAAATTCTTAGACGAATATAAGTCATTATCTCGAATTGATAAGTCCATGCAAAGTTCAGCAATGAGTATTCAAATACTCGAATCATTTATAAATTCAGAAAATGGTTTGAAACTAGGTAAATTTGATATTGCAACAGGAATATTTAATCGTTACTGAACATCGAACAATCGCTTCAACCTGAGTCAGCGGTTTGTCATGGTTTCTGCTGTCGCTGCGCTCGGCAGAAACCACGCCAATTCCGCTTCCCAGGTTAAGCGTATGTTAGATTTACGATTTTTCAACATCTTGTTTGTTTTAATATTTAATTCAATTTCAATGCACTACGTACAATGCAAGATGCTTACTAAGTAAGCTTAGTTTATTATCTTGGAGTTTTTATGTCTGATAAAACTAGAGAAGAAAAAACCAGGGAACGTGTTTATAGAATGTCTTTTTCCAGTGTTTATCCATTGTACATTCAAAAAGCAGAGAAGAATGGTCGTACAAAAGAAGAAGTTGATGAAATCATTTTTTGGTTAACTGGATATGATAAAACAAGCCTTAAAAATGTACTTGAGAACAGTGTAGATTTTGAGTCGTTTTTTCATGATGCACCGTGCATGAATGAGAATGCTAGTAAGATCACCGGAACAATATGTGGTTATCGCGTAGAAGAAATAGAAGATAAGATTATTCAAAAGATGAGGTACTTAGATAAAATGATTGATGAACTAGCAAAAGGCAAGGCAATGGAAAAGATACTTAGAAAATAGTGTTTTGTATAAGAACAATATTCAGCGAAAGAAGAAATCTAACAATCCCTTCAACCGTATGCCGCGGCGTGTCATGGTTTGTGCTGAATACGCGCTTGAGGCGCGCGCACAAACCACGCCACACTCGCGTCACCGGTTAAGGGTATGTT
>CAZKSK010000465.1:0-2010 GCA_964555225.1 uncultured Bacteroides sp. | reverse complement strand
CCGATTGTTTCAACTAATGCTTCCTGAATAACACCTTCCTTTACATTTAATGACAGTTTGCAAGCACCTTGCTGTGGGGCACACCATCCCACACCGTGAGTCATACCTGATATATCCTTAATCTCTTTAGCTTTTACCCACTTACCTTCTTCAGGTATTGGAGCCGGACCGTGATTAGGACCTTTTTTCACAACACACATGTGTTCTACTTCTTGTGAATAAATCATATTTCTACGTTTTAATTGGTAATTAATGTATTCGAATTTTGTGATAAAATTAAGCATTTGCTCAAAATCCACGCAAAGTTACTCAGACTTTTCCTTAAGTCCAACACTTGTGTCTCATCTTTTTAGATTAATTTATAAATAAAAAGCAGTTTGGAAATCAGTTTTGTCTTTCATCTTTAAAATTGCAATATCAATATAGCAAAAAAGCCTTTTAATTGATTTTATGAGATTAAAAGTTACAATTTATATTTTTATATTTATCTTTGCTGTAAATTATGAAAACATGGAAGAGTTTACGGTTCAAGTAGCAGATGAAAGTTTAAGACAGGCGGCACAACAGGGAATGGATGAATTTTTGAGTGTGTTTATAAATGCCATGTCAAAAGCCATTGGCGGAGAGTTAAATGCAGAAAATATGAATCGTCTGAACGGATATCAGATCACCTTGTTTGCTTATCATTATTTTAGAAAAGAAGTGCTGGAAGGAGGATTCGTGCAATTGATATATAACGGTTACGGCCCTTTTATTTTCGAGAACCCCTTCGCCAAGGCTATGAGATTATTCGGCGAGGGAGATTTTTCCAAGTTGATTTACAAGGCAAAGGAAATTTATGATGCCCATAAGGAAGATCTTATAAAAGAACGGTCCGATGACGATTTTATGGCACTCTACGAACGGTATGAATCATTTGATGATTTGGAGGATTGGTATATAGAGAATGAAGAAAAGATTACGTCAGGAATTGCTGCCTATGTGGATGATCACATTGACCAATTCGCTCTAATTATTAATAAAGGTTAAATTAAAACCTTTTCGATGCAGTGTTTATGCTTTTATAGCATCTTTTATGTGTAAATTATAAAAACATACTAAAAAAAGTAGTGTGTATTTATAAAAGAACGTTCTTTTTTATAAATTTGTGAGTTAATAAAATATGTGTAATAAAAATGAAAAACTTTGAAATGAAAACTTTTAAATTAATGATGCTGACAGCCTTGGTAGCGATTACTTCTTTCAGTTTGACATCTTGTCTGAATGACAATGGTGATTCTTCTGATACTCCTCTTGGAACAATAGCGGCGGTGAGCTATAATATGGGTTATCTTACTTTTACCAATGGAAGTTTGACATATATTCCTTCTTCTTCATCAGTAGCTGCACTTGAAGCAAAAGGTGCCGATTTCAACAAGTATGATGTCGTATATATCACATATACGTCGAGTGATACTTATGAAGCAGGCAAGACTCAGTATAATATCGAATTGACAGGAGTAGTAAATTTGGATAATAAAGTTGATGTTCTTAATGATGAAGCTACTTTGAACGATTCTATCAATCACCCCAAGATGGAGCCTATCATCGAATTGATGAATTGGTCTACTTCGGGTACATCGCAATATATGGTTATGATGGATAAAAACCATGTGCTTGTTTATGCCAATTATTTTTTGAATAAAAATCCTCATAAGCTTACGCTGAAGTATTGTCCTTCCCTAACGACATCCGCTTCGGACGGGATTAATCTTTATCTGTGTAATAATGGAGAAGGTGATAAATCGACTGCCTATACTTCATCTGCAATTTTGCAGGCGAATGGAGCCTCTTATGCTTCTTTGTGCTACCGAGCATTCAACATAACCACTCCGCTGCTCGACTATCAGCACAAGACGGGAAAATCAATAGTTAAAATAAATATTATAACTCATCAGAATACTACGGACGTAACTATGTCGAGTAGTGATGAAAAAACGTATTCGTACGATTATACGATTAATTAAGAGT
>CAZKSK010000464.1:0-2012 GCA_964555225.1 uncultured Bacteroides sp. | reverse complement strand
ATCAGCTGACCCAAAAACAGGCTGTTCAGGCTCTTCAGAAATATTATGAGATAGAACGGTGGGTTGAAGCGTTGCTTCAGGAAAGAAAGAGACTCATGACCGACTTTTCACAGTTACCCTGTTGTATCAAGGTATTTCCTACGGATGCCAATTTCTTCCTGGCAAGAGTCACGAATGCCGTGAAGATTTATAATTATCTGGTAAAGAACGGAATTATTGTCCGCAACAGAACGAATATCTCTCTTTGTCGGGATTGTCTCAGAGTGACCGTAGGCAACCGGTTGGAGAATGATGCGCTGCTTCAGGCATTGAAAGAATATAAATCCGAATAAGCATATGAAAAAGGTTTTATTTATAGACAGGGACGGCACGTTAGTGGTGGAACCCCCTGTCGACTACCAGCTCGACTCTTTCGAAAAACTGGAATTTGTTCCGAAGGTTATCCGGAATCTGGGATTCATCCGGAGCAAACTGGATTTCGAATGTGTTATGGTGACCAATCAGGACGGACTGGGAACAACATCCTTTCCCGAAGAAACCTTTTGGCCCGTACATAATTTTATCCTGAAAACATTGGAAGGCGAAGGAATCACGTTCGATGAAATCTTCATAGACCCTACGCTTCCCGAGGAAAATGCTCCTACACGCAAGCCGCGTACCGGCATGTTGCAAAAATACCTGGATAATCCGGATTATGATCTTGCCGGAAGCTTTGTGATAGGTGATCGTCCTACCGATGTGGAACTGGCAAAGAATCTGGGATGTAAAGCCATTTATATGCAGGACAGTACGGAAGAACTCAAGCCGTTGGGACTGGAACAAAATTGTATCCTAGCCACTTCCGACTGGGATCGTATCACCGAATTCCTTTTTGCGGGAGAACGGGTGGCGGAAGTCCGCCGAACCACCAAAGAAACGGATATCTATGTGAAGATAGATCTGGACGGAACCGGACAATGCGATATCTCCACCGGACTGGGTTTTTTCGATCATATGCTGGAACAGATAGGCAAGCACGGCAGTATGGATCTTACCGTTCACACTCGCGGAGACTTGCAGGTGGACGAACATCACACCATAGAAGATACGGCTCTCGCCTTGGGAGAATGCATCTATCAGGCCCTTGGCAGTAAGCGGGGTATCGAACGATATGGCTATTCGCTCCCTATGGACGATTGTCTTTGCAGTGTATGCCTTGATTTCGGAGGTCGTCCCTGGTTGGTCTGGGATGCCGAATTTCATCGTGAGAAGATAGGAGAGATGCCTACCGAAATGTTTCTTCATTTTTTTAAATCCCTGAGTGATGCAGCCCGGATGAATTTGAACGTCAAGGCGGCAGGGCAGAACGAGCACCACAAGATAGAAGGTATTTTCAAAGCTTTGGCGCGGGCGCTCAAGATGGCTGTGAAGCGTGATATTTACAGATACGAGGTACCTTCAAGCAAAGGTTGTTTATAAATTTATTTAATAGATTCGGGTAACGTATGGAAGAAATCGAATACAAGCATTCCTTGCCGATACAGCTGCGTTTCAATGACGTGGATAAGTTCGGCCATGTTAACAATACAGTTTTTTTCTCATTTTACGACTTGGGTAAGACCGAGTATTTCTCTACCGTTTGTCCTCATTTCGACTGGGACAAGAATGGCATTGTAGTGGTACATATAGAAGCCGATTTCGTGTCACAGATTTATGCTACCGACCGGATAGCCGTGCAGACAGCCGTTACGGCCGTGGGAAACAAGAGCTTCGACTTGATGCAACGGGTGATTGACGTAGAGACACAGGAAGTGAAATGTGTGTGCCGTTCGGTGATGGTCACTTTCGATTTGATCCACCATCAGTCCATTCCTCTTACCGAAGAATGGAAAGATGCTATTTGTGAATACGAGGGAAAAGATGTGCGAAAGAAGAGATAACCGTATTCTCTCGTTTCTTTTATCGTTTCCTCACCCAATAAAGTGTTCCCTGACTGCATGATTTGGTGACCCTGCAATGTTTTTTCAGAATAC
>CAZKSK010000463.1:0-2021 GCA_964555225.1 uncultured Bacteroides sp. | reverse complement strand
ACTCGGATTCATTGATGGATTAAAGTCATCTATTGGAACAATTAATGGAACATATTTAATTCGCAGATGTTTATATTCACAATAAACATTTATTAATCGCTCTGACATATATCCAAAAATCCTAGCTTGTACAGAATATGCCGATATTTTACAACGTTTTTCTACTTCAAAAAGAATTTTGAACATCCATTCGGAATATTCATCAAAATATTTCCATCGAGTGATAAACATATTATAATTGGAAGAAAAATTCCTATGTTCCATTGTCTTCTCAAAAGCAGGTATATATTCCGGTGACAACTCTCGAATGACTTCTTTTAATATTTTCCAGTCATCAACAATATGATAAACCGAATATTGAGTTGTCATACTATAAGGGTAATTACGTGTATTGGAAAGAATAATATCATTTTTATTCAATAACATTTCCAAATTCGGGAATACATATGGTTGAGCTAAAAAACTTTTCACATCCACAAAATGACGGTCGGGTGAAAAACGAGCAAACTTCCGTTTAAAATCGAAATAACGACGGTAATGATTCAAACCTATAATATCCACATCCTTCAAATTCTTCCATGCCCAATAATGACAGGTTAACTCACAAAAATTACTGTTTTTTACAGAAATATTATCACCGGTATTATCCGGAGTATAACCGAGAATTAAAGCATTCATATCAGCCCCGGCCTGTACAGGAAAGAAAAACTCATGTACAGGAAGTTCAACTTTTTTATGTGCACAAATTAAAATTTTTACGCTTAGCTTTTTCATTCGAGATAATTATATATATTTGCAAATATATAATTTATAAGATAAAAAAACATCCTATCAATAAAAATAATCATAATTCATCATGAAATATAAGATTGCATACTGTACTCCCTCTCTTTACATTCCTGGTGGTATAGAAAGAGTATTAACTACAAAAGTTAATTATTTTGCGGAGAACCTTGGATATGATATCTATCTTATTTTGACCGATGGAAAAAACAAAAAGCCCTACTACGATCTATCTGATAAGATACATATTATTCAATTGGATATCAATTTTGAAGAACTATGGCTATGTTCTTTCTACCGAAAAATGATTATTTACCTTTTCAAGCAAATTAAATATAAAAAGAAATTAAAAAAGACGTTAGTAAATATACGTCCAGATATAACAGTATCTCTCTTAAGAAGAGAAATTAATTTTATTACACAAATTAAAGACGGAAGCATAAAAATTGGAGAGATGCACGTTAATAAAGACAATTTCCGTAATTTTGAAATAAACGATACTAATATCATTAAAAGACTTTTTTCAAAAATCTGGATGTATAATCTTATAAAGCATATTAAGAAATTAGATCAGTTTGTTGTTTTAAGTGATGAAGATAAGGGCAAATGGACTAAAATTAATAACATTTGTACAATACCTAATCCTATTTCATATATTCCGGAAAAAAAAAGTTTACTTACTAATAAAAAAGTTATAGCTGTTGGCCGTTACATATACCAAAAAGGATTTGATCTACTTCTAGAAGCATGGCAGACTGTTTATAAGAAGCATCCTGATTGGCAATTAAATATATATGGCAGTGGTGATAAAAAAGAATATTTGAAAATGGCTATTGACTTAAAAATACAGGAATCTTGCCACTTAAATGATGCTGTAAATAATATCAATGACAAATATATTGAAAGTTCTGTTTTTGTTCTCAGTTCACGATTTGAGGGATTTGGAATGGTCATTATTGAAGCTATGGCATGCGGATTACCATCTGTCTCATTCGCATGTCCTTGCGGTCCCAAAGATATTATCAAAGATAAAGAAAATGGATTACTTGCTGAAAATGGTAATATTGATGATCTTGCAAACAAAATTTGTATGTTAATAGAGAACCAGAAATTACGAGAACAGATGGGGAAAAGGTGTATTTCAGATGTTCGTAAATACAAAATCGATGAAATAAGTAAAAAATGGATAAGTCTTTTTGGCTATACTGTTAATAAGAGACCATTATGAAAATCGTATA
>CAZKSK010000462.1:0-2026 GCA_964555225.1 uncultured Bacteroides sp. | reverse complement strand
TTACGGTCAGATTGAACAGGTTGAAGGTATCTTGAGCGCATTTAAAACAGCCGTTCCTGTAAAGTTTACCGATAAAGAGGAAGAGTATGCCCCTTACTGGGCCATCCGTTCGGGTATTTTCCCCTCCGTAGGCGGAACCCGCAAACCGGGAACCACCACCCTGATTGAAGATGTGGCCTTTCATATTGAAGATCTGCCTGAAGCAACGGCCGATCTGCAGCAATTGCTTGAAAAGCATGGCTATCCGGATGCCTGTATATACGGGCATGCGCTGGAAGGGAATTATCACTTCATTATCAACCAGTCGTTCGACACCCGTGAGCAGGTGGCTCAATACGAAAGCCTCATGAACGAGATCAAAACACAGGTAGTGGATAAATACGACGGTTCACTCAAAGCCGAACACGGCACAGGGCGAAACATGGCTCCTTTTGTTCAGTATGAATGGGGCGAAAAGGCATTCGCTTTGATGAAAGAGATCAAGTCTTTGTTTGATCCTAAGAACTTGCTAAATCCGGGAGTGATATTCAACGACGATCCTCATTGCCATATCCGCCATTTCAAACCGATGCCTCTGACCAACGAACATGTGGATAAATGCATTGAATGCGGATTCTGCGAAGTAAATTGTCTTACGGCAGGATTTACCTTGTCATCACGACAACGGATCGTTGCCCAGCGCGAAATCACCCGCATCAAGAACATCCCCGAACAACAGGAAAGATTGAAGCGATTGAAAAAGCAATACGCTTACGCCGGCAACGACACCTGTGCAGGAGACGGTTTATGCGCCACCTCCTGTCCGATGAATATAAACACGGGGCATCTTACCCATGACCTCCGGGCCGAACTTCTGCCCCAAGACAGTATAGGGTATCAGTTGGGGATGTGGACTGCCAATCACTTTGCCGGTGTAAAAGCGATGCTTCGTCCGGTTCTCACATTGGCCGACACAGCTCACTCAATTATCGGTACCAGGAATATGACCGCATTAGCAAAAGGTCTCCGTTCTGTTTCAGGCAACTCCATTCCTTTATGGACATCGGCCATGCCCAAAGCCTATACACCCAAAGCAACCGGATCGCTAAAAAGCGAACTGAAGGTGGTGTACTTCCCCAGTTGTCTGAATCAAACCATGGGTACAGCCCATAGTTCGCCGGACCATACGCCTCTGGTCGACAAGACGGTCGCCTTACTCGAAAAGGCGGGATACGAGGTGATATTCCCCTCTAACATGAATAAGTTATGTTGTGGCACCATATGGGAAAGCAAAGGTATGCCCGAAATAGCAGACCGTAAAGCTGCAGAGCTTGAAGAGGCGCTGTACATCGCAACCGAAAACGGCCGGTATCCGGTTTTATGTGACCAAAGTCCTTGCCTGTACCGGATGCGTAACACCATGAAAAGTGTAAAGCTATACGAACCGGCCGAATTTATTCTTACCTTCTTGTGCGACAAGCTGGAATTTACGCCCATTAAACAACCGGTGGCCATCCATATAACCTGCTCCATGAAAAAAATGAAGCTGGAAAAACAATTGATTGCTTTAGCCGGACTTTGTTCTGAAAAGGTTCTTGTACCCGAAGAGGTGGGCTGTTGCGGCTTTGCCGGAGATAAGGGATTTACTCATCCCGAAGTGAATGCCTATGCTTTAAGGAAGCTTCGGCCTCAGCTAGAGAAAGCGGGTATTGAGGTGGGGTATTCCAATAGCCGGACTTGCGAGATCGGACTCACAACCAACTCAGACATTCCTTACCTGTCAATTGTTTACCTGGTGGACCAGTGTACAAAGCAAAAAGGCGGAAACAGCTAACAAATTGCTTTCTATTATTAGATTGGCTACCTTTGCAGGCTGAAACAAAGAAGTAATAGAAATGACAATCGATGTTGAAAAGAAAGAGATCAGGGCGGTGGCGCTGACCCCAATCGTACAACAAACCGCATTCTGGGCGGAAGTAAAATCATACCAGGGCATAGAGTCTAAAGCTTTTGATTTTAAAGTAAAGAACAGTGAGGTGTATGTGGA
>CAZKSK010000461.1:0-2029 GCA_964555225.1 uncultured Bacteroides sp. | reverse complement strand
TAGCCATAATTCTTGGTGGTGCATCTGGTCTTGCTGCAACTGGAACTAATCAAATTCTTAAGCAACTTACAGATAAAAACAAAAAAAGTTAAAAATACTACATTTTGTGAAAAAACTAAACTTAATCATTAAAGTGAAAATTGCCTGCTGGAGTAAAATCTGGCAGGCTTTTTTTATTGCTTTAAAAATTTTTATTTTTTTTGGCAGCTAGGGTACAAATCTCCCATTTGACCTTTGTAAGGAGGTTGAAAATATGACTAATCAACAGAAACAACAAATTATTAAAATGAGAGATGAAGGTTTAGGTTACGGACTAATTGCTAAAGAATTAAATCTTTCTAAAAGTACCGTCAGTACCTTATGCAAAGAATTAAAAAACGGAACTACTTATTGTCTTGAATGTGGCAAGAAGCTAGTTCAGATTGAACATCATAAAAAAAGAAAATACTGTTCGGATCAATGCAGAAGATCTTATCTTAGGAAGTATGGAAACAATAATAAAAAAATGACATTTGAAATTGAATGTCAATGCTGCCATAAGACTTTCAAAACCTTCAAAAGTCTAAATAGAAAGTACTGTTCATGGGATTGCTATTTAGAAAAACGTTATAAAGGAGGAGAAGGTCATGAAGATAAATGAAAGTAATTATTTAAATGCAATGATCCAAGCAAAAACTATGGTGAATATGGGCCTAATTACTGAACAAGAGTATATGAAAATTGAGACGAAAATGGCTAAAAAATATTCATTAAATTCGTTGAGTATATATCGCCTAAATGACTTGATATTATCTCCTTTTAGAGTGATTAATATGATACCAAATTCTAAGGAGGTAAATGAAGATGGCAAGCATTCAGACAATTGAAAAACAAACGAAAGTTCCTAGAAAATTAAACGTCTGTGCTTATGCTAGAGTATCCTGCGATAAAGATACAATGCTTCATAGCTTATTTAATCAGGTTAATTACTATTCACGTTACATACAAAGTAATCCTGGTTGGAATTATGTAGGCGTTTATTCAGATGCAGGTAAAACTGGCACTAAAGGAAGTCGTGGAGACTTTGAACAGATGTTTAAGGATGCCAAAGAAGGCAAAATTGATATTATCCTAGTAAAGTCCATTACAAGATTTGCAAGAAATACAGAAATTACCCTTAAATGGGTTAGAGCCATGAAAGATATCAATGTAGATATTTTCTTCGAGTCAGAAGGAATACACACACTTTCATCCGATGGTGAGATGCTTATTACCTTATTTGCAGGTGCAGCTCAAGAACAATCTAGAACTTGTAGCCTTAACACTTTATGGCGAGTAAAACGGAACTTTGAACAAGGAATATCCTATGGTGGTAGGGATTGTTTAGGTTACAAATTAAAGATGCATACATTCACGATTGTTTCGGAAGAAGCTGAATTAGTTAAAAGAATCTACAACCTTTACTTAGAAGGAAATGGGGACTGCAAGATAGCAAAGATTCTAAACAACGAAGGACTTAAATCAAAGACTGGTGTTCTGTGGCAAAAGAATGCAATAAGAACAATCCTAACTAATTATAACTACACAGGCAACTTAATGCTTCAAAAGACTTATAGGGTTGATTACCTTTCAAAACTTACGAGAGTCAATAAAGGTGAAAAGGATATGTACTTAGTTGAAGATAATCATGAAGCTATTATAAGCCTTGAGACCTTTGAAAAAGCTCAAGAATTAAGAAAAGCCAGATTTAATAGAGCAAGAAAGGAAAGTGAAAAACATTCATTTACGGGAATTGTTGTTTGCGGCAACTGCGGTAAGAATTACAAATACAAGAAGACCAACGGTAAAGGTAAATACGAATGTGTTACTTATAACGACTTAGGGAAAGATTACTGCCTTTCAAAAGCAGTTCCTGAAGAAACACTTATGCTTGAGATTACATACCTTCTAAAAATTCCAACATTCGATGAGGCAAAGATGAGAGCCAAGATTAAAAAGATAATTGTTAAAGAAAACAATATGCTTGAAGTTCATTTTGTTAACGGTAAGG
>CAZKSK010000460.1:1256-2037 GCA_964555225.1 uncultured Bacteroides sp. | reverse complement strand
CTCGTCCGTAAATATTCCATTTCAACCTTTTGCGGCAGAAAGAGCTTTGACCGGATTAACTTTAGAGTTTGATTATAAAATAACAAATGTTACAGATTATTCAAAGCCTATATTGACAATAGCAAAGGATAATGCAGATACTTTTGTCGGATTGAAGATTTACCCGGATAATGTATTTCCCTGTTCATCATCTTTGACATCAGATGATAATCAGGGAATACCGGTAGATGACGGTGTTCGTCTTAGGGTTACAATGGTTCTTTTGCCTGATGCTTATAGTAATAGCGGATTTAATCTTTGCATGATTTACATTAATGGTAAGCGGAACAGGGTATTTGCTTATCAAAGCAATGATTATTGGCAGGCTGTATCTAATATCATTATTGGTAATGACTATGCTGATATTGACGTGTACGGTATTCGTATTTATTACTCTGCTTTGTCTTCAGCTTTAGTCCTTAAAAACTTTATCAATTAGCAATCATCTACAGATGATAAAGCTTCGCTTGTAGAGAAAAACGATATTTTAGGCTTGGACGGTTCTTCTATTTCTTTCGAAGAAGCCAAAAGGAAGATGAATGTTTTCGTTTTAGACCAGCCTTTTCCAAATAAGGCTAATCCAACCAGTGTCGTTTCTAATTTAGAGGTTTACTTTTTAAATGAGACAGCAACTAGGAAAAACTTTTCAATTTCTAATGTGACGGTATCCGGACAGGGAACATCATCGAAAAAATATTATGATTGGAATGAGAAGATGGTTATTGGTTCATCTTCATTGATC
>CAZKSK010000460.1:0-1246 GCA_964555225.1 uncultured Bacteroides sp. | reverse complement strand
CAGGAACAGGAAAAGTACTTCTTTTTGATGAAGTACCAAAATGTGCCAAGATTACAGCAAAAAAGAATTGGGCAAGTTCTATGCAGGATCATAAAGCAGGTTCTGTAAATGCATATACTGATTTATGGAGAACTCTAGGTTTGTCCAATGAAGCTTATGCAAACGATTCAGAGATCCGGGTTTCTGTTTATCAGGAACCTTTTGTTGCCTTTTACAAGTATAAATCGGATGACGGGAAAACAGATCTATACAAATGCATGGGCGAATTTACAATGGGACCAGATAAAGGAGATAAGTATTGTTTCGGTTATGACAATACCGAAGTAACGAAGTTATTTTCTATCGAGGGTTCAGATAATTCACCTTTACATTCTTTGTTTAGACTTCCCTGGAACGAGGATGTAACTTATAATTCATCTGAAGAAGCATTTCAATACAATGGGACGAACTGCTGGGATTTAGATTCCGGGAGTTCAACAAATAATTCCGAATGGATAACCGCTTATAATTTTGTTTATAATACTTCTACTTTAATAAAGCCTTTTGACGGAACCTTAGATGAGCTTATAGCGGCAAAAGCCACATACGCATTAAGCGGTTATCAATATTGGATTGCGAAAACAGGTGATTCTAATATTTATAATCTTTATTATTATGATGCAAAAACAGATACATTTAAGTTTTCAATAAACTTCTATACTCAACTTGTTGGGCAGGTTTTTAGTTATAATGATGGGGATATAACAAATACGGTAAACCTAACGGCTGATGATATTTCTTCGGCTTCTGATAATGACGCTATTAATACTATGTTCATCAAAGCCAGAATAGCTTTGTTTGGACAAGGTATTCCGGCTTATTTTTATTTAAACGATTCATTATTTCATGATTGTTTTATTGAAGTTAAAGCCGGAACAGATAACAGAGCTAAAAATACATATATCTATCTGATGGTTGCAGGTGGTCTTTTCCGTTGGAGACAGGACGATCTGGATACAATCATAGTTGTAGATAACGAAGGAAAGTTACATAAGCCTTATTGGATAGAAGTTCATGATAAAGATGCTTCGGGCAACAATTATTGGAATGGTGAGACTTCTGTATTCCATAATAATCTTGAATCCGCTTTTCCTAATTCTATGAAGTCCATGATGCACTCTATGCTGGATGCAATGAGAACTTTAGGAGGATTGAAATCCGGAACATACAGAGAACAGCTTTATGCTTACTATCTGAAATATTATGT
>CAZKSK010000459.1:0-2052 GCA_964555225.1 uncultured Bacteroides sp. | reverse complement strand
CCACACCGCCTCCCGTCAGCATCCATGACAGCTACACGCTGTTTCGTGACGGGGAGTAAAAAATAAAAGAAGTTTACCGACCGATTTATAATTAAGTTGAGATAAAAAAGCAAGGAATTACGAAAATCACCGTGTAATATTTGTTCAAACACAAAAAAAAATAACTTTGCACAAATTCTTCTTAAAAGAGGAGTATATATAAATTTATGATATACACATTGACATACGAATTGAGAACTCCAAATAAAGAATATACCGACATGTATACTTATTTGGAAAAAGAATTTGGTTATGTAGGATGTGACAAAGAAGGAGGAGAATTACTGTTTAATCTTTTATCAGGAAGATCTGGAAACAAAGCAACTATTATAACCACTAATCTCGCTTTCAATAGATGGGGAGAAATCATTAAGGATAAAGTGTTGGTTACTGCTTTAGTCGATAGACTTACATTTAAAGCACATCTCGTTAATATGACCGGAACGTCATACAGACTTAAAGAGACAAAAAAAATGAATGAAAACAATATAAAATAATTAAAGACTCTATCCAATAAATTGTGTAAATGGTAATATGAAAGGAAAAGAATAGAGAAAAAATATTACCTTTAAAAAATAAAACAATGGATAGTGCAATGGTTAAACAAGAAAAGCGAACGGTAGTCCCGTCAGAGCTACTGAGCAAAGAGTTTTTAAGTCAGTTCAAGAGTGAAGAAGATGTAAGTCAATTTTTAAAAGATCTTCACTCTCAGGTATTGGAGCAGATGCTTCAAGGTGAGATGGATTCTCATTTGGGTTATGAGAAGCATTCAACGGAAGGCAACAACAGCGGTAATTCCCGCAATGGTAGTTTTTCAAAAAAGATTCAAACCGAACACGGTGAAAGTATAATTTCAGTTCCCCGTGACCGCAATAGTGATTTTGAACCTGTTGTAGTTCCCAAACATCAAAGTCGTGGGCTTAGTATAGAGAGATTGGTGATATCCCTATATGCCAAAGGAATGAGCGTATCGGATATAGAAGATGAGCTGCGTGACATTTATAAAATAAATCTTTCTACCAGTGCGATTTCAATTATCACCAATAGAGTCACCCAGGCAGCCCAGGAGTGGCAGAACAGACCATTGGAAAGGCTTTATATGATAGTATGGATGGACGGCATAGTATTCAAAGTCAGGGAAGCAGGCAAGATTATCAACAAGACCGTGTATTTGTGTGTCGGTCTTAATACGTCGGGCTATAAGGACGTTCTTGGAATGTGGATCGGCAAAAGTGAAAGTTCATCTTTTTGGATGAGTGTTCTAACGGATCTCAAATCTCGAGGAGTAGAAGATATATTAATCACCGTTACTGATAATTTGAATGGCTTTACAGATACGATCAAAGCCGTATTCCCTGAATCTACCACACAAATATGTGTAGTTCACCAGATTCGCAATTCATGTAAATATGTAGTATGGAAGGACCTGAAGGAATTTACTAAAGATATGAAGGAGATTTATACTTCTGTAAATCGTGATCAGGCTGCCGTTGCCTTGTCTCACTTTGAACAAAAATGGGGCTCTAAGTATCGCCATGCCGTACAGAGTTGGCACCGCAATTGGGATGATTTGACAGCCTTTTTTGACTTTCCCGTTGAAATTCGCACGATTATATATACCACCAATTTAATTGAAAACCTCAATGGCAAAATCAGAAAATATACCAAAACTAAAATGTCGTTTCCTACAGATGATGCACTCCGTAAGTCTGTTTGGCTGGCTTTGCGGGAGATTGAGAAGAAGTGGACGATGCCTATTAAAAATTGGGGTATTGTTATGAATCAATTTTTAATTATCTTTGAAAACAGAATCGGAATTTAGCTCTTGACCAAATTCCGAAACCATTTATCATTTACACAAAATTTTGGATACTCCCTAATTAAAATTAATTCTATTTTTGAAAAATGATTATGGTGGTCCCTTTTTGAAATATTATATGGGGGATTTTTCAATTAGATTATACAATCTTTAATGCGAGAAAAGATGATTTATAATATGATTTGTATAACAAT
>CAZKSK010000458.1:0-2055 GCA_964555225.1 uncultured Bacteroides sp. | reverse complement strand
AGGATAGCAAGGGAGGAGCTCACGAGTTTGAAAAATACACCCTTGCAGCCACCAGCCGTCATGCAGACGACTGTCAATTCAGTGACGACGGAACCGTCACCGACTGCGCTATCAGTAACGGCAACCCAGGAGGTCCTCAACTCATCCGCAACCCAGGTGCCTTCTCAGCCGACGTCACCGCCAACACAGCCAAAACCATAGTTCACTGACGTGGCGCATCAAAGAAAACCCGCTTGATTAGACTCTATACCAATAGATTTCCGTATAGCTACACAATAGTAAGGTCATATAGGAACCATACAATCACTTATTATGCCTTCAAGAGAGGATCGATATGACGAATCTTTCCACCACCGAAAAAGAATGCCTCCTTAAGCAGTACGAACAACAATGGAAGGAATATCATCATCTAGATTGGTCATACATCCAAATAACTGTTGTATACAATACTTTATTGAGTGTTTACATCGTAAAAAGAGCAGATATAAGTATTTATCCAGAATTATTGGCCATCATTATTAGTCTTCTATTTCTATCAGTAACTGGAATATTTTTTAGAACACGTAATCTCTTAAATATTACTCTTGGGAGAATTGAAAAAATAGAAGAAAATATGAATATTATAAACCATAGTGTAGAAAGCATAAATAGACCTAGTTATTGGTTCTTTCGTTTTGGAGAAAACACTTTAGGAAAAGCGAGAACTTCAACCTATTTACTTCTGATCGTATTTCTAGTTACATCATTAGCTATTGTCGTTACATTCTGGAACTAAGTTGGCATAATAAGGTCATAAAAATGACCGCCAGCCAGCACGTTGGCAGGTTACGCTTGTCGTTAGACTTTATCTTTTTTATACTGGCAAGGTGACTCTACATGGTAATGTATTTGACTTTATATTAATAGCCAATTATTCCAAAAAAAGTTAATTTAAATAGGAGAATATCGTGAGACGTTTAGTAAAAATAATAGGCATGAGCTTATTAGTGATTATCGGTAATATTTTTGCAATCACTAATGCTGAAGATTCTACAAATAGAGAAGACCAAATAGCATGGAATCCGATTTCAACGGAGTTTACTCGCGTTCAGTCTGGCGATTGGATTAATAGTGATGTTTTTGCAGTAGGGAGATGGGATGGAACGTTGACCGTTTTTAGAATGCCTCACGAAGGTGAATATACTCCAGTATTGCTAGGCACACTTTCGACATCAAAGGGTGATGGAGTTGAAATGCTGCTGGCAACATTTGATGGTTATCTTATTTACAGTGATACCATATCTCAGCTGGGTGTTTGGAATGTCCGAGAGAAATCCAAACCCGCCTTGTTTCCGTATGCAGAAAATCTCGGAACAGCGAACTCAGCCCTTGTCTTTAGCGACAATGATGAATCTATGCTTGTAACCGGACACGCAAACGGCTTCATCGCATTGTGGCGCTATGACTCAGGGAATCTGAGTTTTGTCCGAGCTATCGATCTAAGATCAGATAATCCGATTAACAGTCCATACCCATTGAAAAATATTAGAGGTCTGGCCCACTGGAAAAATAACTTAATTATTACTGGGTCAGAGGATGGGGATATTTCTGTTGTCAATATAAATAATGATCAAGTTATTTTCAGAACGCGTTATAATGCAACAGCTCAACGTGGTATTAACAATATTTCTGTGATTGCAGACAACCTTTTATTAGCGAACTGCTCGGTTGGTTCAGATGATTACAATTTATGGTTATATAAATTATCGGATAGAGGAATTGAATTGAAAGATTCGATAAATCTCATAAAAGATACGTCTCGACATCAATCTTTTAACTTTGATGCAGATCTTTTTGAAGATACAGGCGTTTTACGATTTCTTGCAAGTACTGAGGAAGGCATATTGTGGGCGGGACGCGTCGAAGATAGCACATTGGTTGTAGAAAAAACTGCATCAGTTGCTTCTGATGGTGGTGCTTTAATCGATGTGGCACCTAGTAATAAACGGATACTTGCTGCGGCCAGGAAGATCTATATTTTTGGTATGTGGAGGTAGCAGTTTTATCTCCTGTTAC
>CAZKSK010000457.1:0-2067 GCA_964555225.1 uncultured Bacteroides sp. | reverse complement strand
AATATGGTGCATTATCTTCTTCATATCGCAAAGGTATAAATTTAATGTGGATTTCAAAAAGGTGAAGAATAAAATAAATAAATTGTATTAAGACTGAATGGTGGGTAAAGAAGACACTATCCAATAAATTGTGTAAACTATAACTCGGGTTTTTAGATTCGAGTTATTTTTATACTTCTAAATATTAAATTATGGATAGTATTATGTTAAAGCGAGAAAAACGTAAGGTCTTCCCAATCAAGATGCAGAGCAAAGAGTTTTTAAGTCAGTTCAAATCTATTGCGGCAATATTGCGAAACATTTGCACGCAAATATATGATTTTTTGCCAAATATGACCAAATAAAAAGAGGAAATTCTTTTCAGAAAATCCTCTTTAAATAGCTATTATACTGGTTTTTAGCCTTGTGACTCCGCTGGGACTCAAACCCAGGACCTTCAGAACCGGAATCTGACACTCTATTCAACTAAGCTACGGAGCCAATCGGAGGCAAAAGTAATAAAAATTTAGCTAACATGCCTAATTTCATAAAGGAAATATTATAAAAGTACAACTATTGATATTTTAAGAATAATTTAATATAAATATGATAGGAAAGACAAATATTTTTGCATCATTATGATAAATATTTATCTTATATTATTAGCATTATAACAAATTATATTTATCTTTGCCGACAATTATAAATTTTAAAACGACCGTTTATTATGAGTTATCTTATTAAACCAACCAACTATAAGCCTTTGCTAAATCTGAAACAAACAGAACAAGGTATCAAAGCGATTAAGGAATTCTTTCAACAAAATCTTTCTACAGAGCTTCGCCTTCGTAGAGTAACAGCCCCTTTGTTCGTATTAAAGGGAACAGGTATTAATGATGATTTGAACGGGGTAGAACGTCCTGTCACTTTTCCTATCAAAGACTTAGGAGAAGCACAAGCAGAAGTAGTACATTCTTTGGCTAAATGGAAACGTGTAACCCTAGCTGAATATAAAATAGAACCAGGCTATGGTATCTATACAGATATGAATGCCATTCGTGCTGATGAAGAATTGGGAAATCTTCATTCTCTTTATGTGGATCAATGGGATTGGGAACGAGTTATCACTAAAAAAGATCGTAACTTGGATTTCCTCAAAAATATAGTAAAAAGAATATATGCTGCTATGCAACGCACAGAATTCATGGTTTGCGAAACATATCCAGAAATAAAACCTTTCCTTCCTAATGATCTTTTCTTCATTCACTCTGAAGAACTGCGTCGCCTTTATCCTGATAAGACCCCTAAAGAACGTGAAGATCTTATTACCAAAGAATATAAAGCCGTATTTATTATAGGTATCGGTTGCAAATTAGGTGATGGGAAAGAACATGATTTGCGTGCCCCAGACTATGATGACTATTCCACAATTGCCGATAACGGTTTACCTGGGTTAAACGGGGATCTGCTTATATATAATGAGGTATTACAAAGGGCTTTTGAACTTTCTTCTATGGGTATTAGAGTTGATAAAGAAACTCTGATTAAACAATTAAAAGAATCGAACAAAGAAGAACGTCTGAATTTATATTTCCACAAGCGTTTAATTGATGGAACTCTGCCTCTCAGTATCGGAGGAGGAATCGGTCAATCAAGGCTTTGTATGTTTTATCTTCACAAAGCACATATCGGAGAAATACAATCCAGCATCTGGCCTGAAAAAATGAAAAAAGAATGCGCAGAACTAAATATACCGCTTATCTAAAATATGAAATGTTGACACGCAAAGGATTTCTTTTCAAAGAGATCCTTTGTTTTTTTATATAATCAATGTAACTTTGAAACTAAATAAAATATAAAGTTATGGATGTCAAAATAGAAGAAAGTTGGAAACAGCGACTCACCACAGAGTTTGATAAAGATTATTTCATAAAACTAACCGATTTTGTTCGAAATGAATATAAAAACACGACAGTTTATCCTCCCGGTAAACTTATTTTTAATGCATTTAATCTTTGTCCGTTTGATAAGGTAAAGGTTGTAATTATCGGACAAGACCCTTATCACGGTCAGGGACAAGCTCAGGGA
>CAZKSK010000456.1:611-2070 GCA_964555225.1 uncultured Bacteroides sp. | reverse complement strand
CTCATAAAATAATTTTAACCCTCCGGCGAAACGTCCGGTTAAACGGTCTTTGGTAAGGAATTTATGTGTTTCTAAGGCTTGAAGGAGTCGATCTCCCATATTTTGGGTGGAACTATCCAACTGTAAATTCTTATAATCTGATGGTTTTTTATATCCAAGTTGGATCGCTTTTATTTGTTTTGGTTGTAAATTGGCAGTACCTAAAGTATATATAGAAAAGATAAACGCTGCTTTATGATTCTTGCATTTATCAAGCATATAATCAACTTCCTTCTCGTTAGTCGATATTCCGGAATTATAAAAATCATCATTCTTCCAATTTTTACCATTGTTTCGTAAAGCAATATAAGATAAGATGTCCAGATCCTTAGGAATCTTTATTTCTGTGTAGGCTGGTTCTATCTTATCTAAGCTTGGAAATTGTAGAGCTAAATATCGGTGTTGACCGTCCCCACAAACACCATCATATTCGTCATAATCTTTCGGACTCACCGGTGTAGTGCCAATTTTAAAGTTACTGATAGTAGGTTCACCTTTCCCTATGTTGCGCACAACAGTTGCTTTAAATAGCTTCTTGTCGCCGATCTTCCCTTTGGCTTCATCCATAGGAATGTATTCTATGGGCATAGACGGGATATAACCTAATTCCATAATCTTGTAATAAGATTGTTTTACGTTTTCTTTGTCTATATTCTGGCGATTGCCTTCTATAAACAATAATTTTTTATTTGACATAATTTTAAAAAATCTCAGAGGATTACCTATTGGCAATGTGCCAATAGGTTTTCTGAAATCGCTGCAAAAATAAAATATCTGGGTAATAAAAATTGGTAAAGAATTAGACAAGAAAGTAAGCAGTTTTATACCATTATGAAAGGTATCTATAAAAGTGTAATCATGATTTACCAGAGTTTTGTTCCACCTATGTTATTAGGTGATAGCTTGAATGTTTTATAATCCAATAAGTCTTCTACTGTATCATATTTCTTTAGGAATGAATTTAATCTTCCTCTGATATTTTCTGCATCTGTATCTATGTCGTCAGCATCTATCAGTTCAATAGCTCTAAGATAGGATTCAATCAGACGGCATTGAAGATTGGTTACGGAGTTAGGCTTCTTAGATTTGATACTACTTTTTTGCAACAATTGGTAAGCCCCCCACATATAAAGGGACTGAATTGGATCAATCATTTTGTTGCCGACTTTTTTGTTTCCATAGATAAAGTCTAATTCTTTTTTTGCATCTTCCGGGCTATTTATTCCTAAATACTTGTATAGGTATTCATTTAATCTATCCTCTAACCAGTAATCTTTATTATTTATTAAGATAGGAGGATTACCGCTAACAGTAATTTTTATATCAGTAATGAAATTCTTTCCATTTTTTTGCTTTGGTTGATTAAGAGCAATGTACAGTTTTAACATATCCGGTCTTACTTCATGAACGTACTGTTGGT
>CAZKSK010000456.1:0-601 GCA_964555225.1 uncultured Bacteroides sp. | reverse complement strand
TTATATTCTCCTTCTGTTATTGGTGCTTCTATTATTCTATCTCTATATAAAAGTGCAGCCATAAAAATTAATGCTTGTGAAGAAGCTTCATCATTTTGAAGTTCTTCTATATAAGAGTCCTCTATCTCTTTAAGATGAAAATCTTTAGATACTATTATTGCTATAGTTTCATTTGTAGTCAAAGCAAATTTTACTACGTCCGCTCCCCAATTATTGTCAGACTTACATTGGCTAGCAAGTTTTTTTTCTTCTGGCGTCAGATTAGAGAATTTTCTTGCATAGATTTCGGTAAGTTCATTAGATATATCGTCATAGGTAAATCCAAAACTTTTATTTAGTTCTGGATATAGTTGTTTAATGGTGGGTATGTTAAACAGAACTTTAGACATAAAACAATATTAATATTTGTTATTAGCAAAGTTACGCTTTTTTAGAATAATAATGTATATTTGTATTATTTTTTAATTCATTGCAAAATGATTCCGAGTGATATAAAGATTTTAATTATTGGAATGCTTCCTTTCTTCTGGGCCATTTATAAGTATTTTGATTCTCGCAAAAGAGAACAGGATTTGAAAGAATTTAATAATTATCATAGACT
>CAZKSK010000455.1:0-2076 GCA_964555225.1 uncultured Bacteroides sp. | reverse complement strand
GACGTACGGCAAGTACATTATTTTTCCCATCTTTATTCAATAAAGAAGTAACGTCACAAGAAAAAGAATTATAACCATATGGCCAGAAACAAGCCTTTTGTCCGTTAACATATACTTGAGCTTCACTCATTGCTCCGTCAAAAAGCAAAACAACTATATTGGAAGAGATGTTAAAATTATCCACATCGAAATGTTTTCTATACCATCCGACTCCCACGTAAGGAAGTCCACCTGTTCGTCCGGTTTTGACTGTCGCGACGTTTTCTCCATTTTGAGATATCGCTACTTTTTGAAGATCATAACTACTGTCAAAAGGCCCAAATATAGCCCAATCATGAGGAACTGAGACCGTTTGCCATTTCATATCATTAAATAATATTTGTTCTGCACCAGCCACATCTTGTTTAATAAACTTCCAATTTGTTTTTAATACTGTCTCTGTCCGTTGCGCATAAATTATACTTGCTATAGCAAATAAAGCCATGAAAACACCCGTTTTTTTCATAATCATTTTATTATTTTACAGAAGCAAATGCATCAAGTGCTGATGTTGGCTTACCATTCTGATCAAAAGCTCCCAATTTATAACCGGTCCAATCGTAGGACTCTGGCTCCCAGTAAAAAACCCCTTCACAATAACCATTTGCTTTACACTGCGTCATTAAAGAAGTAAGGAAAGCCTTACAAACAACAGGCTGACTGACATCCATTCCTACTTCGCAAATTATTGTTTCTTTTCCATATGTCGCATAGACATTGGATATATATATTTTTCATACAAGCCGTAACTTCAGATGACCAAGTCGACACAGAAGGATAAAGGGACAAACCTAACAAATCATAATCCACTGCATACTTTTTTAAGATGTCGCATATCCATGTCGTAGTTTCCGCCTTTTGTCCATTATGCAGATGAATGATGACCTTTGCATCGGGAAAAACAGTTTTTATAGCTTTATAACCTGTTTCCAAAAAAGAAGCAAAATTAGCTTCATTGGCTTTATAGACAATTCCATCTTTGGTAGCATCCCATGTGGCGCCACTTAAAGAAGCATTCGTATCCCACAAAAGTCCGGATGTAACTTCGTTCCCCACCTGTACCCATTCCGGCGTTATATTATTCTCCTTTAAAAGATTCAACACTTCTAAGGTATGGTCCGTAAGAGCCTGTTTTAAGTGTACAAGATCTAAATTTTCCCATGCCGCAGGCTTTATTTGCTGACCGGGGTCGGCCCAGGAATCACTGTAATGAAAATCAATCATAATCCGCATATCCAGATCCTTTGCACGTAAAGCCTTAACCAAAAGGTCTTCCTTATTGCACCAACCCTCTGTAGGATTTACCCAAACACGTAAACGGATAGCATTCATACCCAGACTTTTCATAAGAGCCGTACATTCCGTCTGCACTCCTGTAGACGTATAAAACTTCATTCCGTTGCTTTCCATTTCGGTACACCAACTAATATCAGCTCCTTTTGCAAATGAATCAAGAGTTCCTGTTCCTTCTTTCCCCCCACTATTATTGCCGGAATCATCATCACTTCCGCAGGAAAACAAAAAAAAGGAGAAAAGAATAACAAGCCGGAATATATTTTTCATAATCTTATTTTGTCATTACTGTGACAAAGATAAGACAAATCGGTTTATTTTTAATAGAAAAATTAAAAATAAACCGATTATTATATAACTCCAATTTACTTGAAAGTTCCTTCTTTCGATTGCAACATATTCAGATCAGGTAAAACTTCCAAAAGATAAATGGCATCCAATCCCCAAGTTGCCGCATCATTAGTGGATACAGTCCTATTTTCCATATAAGGTTCAAGGACATCTGGTACTTGAATTATCTTGGTTTCCGGCTTCATCCATGTTGACGTAAATTCTTTCCACGCCTGTATTGCCAGTTTTGCATCCGATTTCATATATGCTCCATAAGCAGTAAGACGAGGTATTCTGAATCTGTTATGACTTATTTTCCATGCCATATCCATATAACGTGCAGCATGATCGGTCCAAGCTTTCTGCCATTCGGGAATCTTTATCATTTCCAACATTTCATTCATAATTTCAAAA
>CAZKSK010000454.1:0-2082 GCA_964555225.1 uncultured Bacteroides sp. | reverse complement strand
CTTGATGCTTATTTCGCATAAAGATATTGCTAATTATATTGATAAAAATCTTCCCAAAGATAAAGTTGATGGATGGAGAGGCGTTTCTGGTAGATTTAAGCATATTAATCTGCATAACAATTTTTCTCAGATGTATGAAATCATTTCTGCCGTTATTAAAAAGGATAAGATTTTTTGGACTAATTACTGCCAAAAGAATGATAAACGCATAAAAAATTTGATTGAGCGTTTTGAGGCAAACGGCATACTTGAGAAGAATGATGATGCCACAGCACAGACAGTAGTAAAGGGCTGTTATCCGTTGCACCCGATTTCAACTTTCATCCTGCCAAGGCTATCCGAAAAGGTAGCTCAAAACGAGAGAACACTGTTTACATTTTTATCATCCGATAACAAGCATACCCTAACCGCATTTTTAGAAAATGCGAAGGGAGATTTTCCCATGCTTACCCCCGATTATGTTTACGATTATTTTGAACCACTGTTAAGGAAAGAACCTTATACTAGCGAAATCCATAAGCTTTATGAGACTACATCAAAAGTGCTTCAAAAACTTGATGAGGATTCTCTAGCAACCAAGATAATCAAAACTATTTCGCTGATCTACATTGTGGAGCAATTTGAAAAACTATCCCCAATTAAAGACATGATCATAGATACTTTTAGGGATAGTGTTTCCGACGTTAAGATCATTGATGATACGCTTGCAGAGCTTATTGAAAAAGAGTGCATCATATACCTAAAGAGAAGTAATGGCTATCTTAAAATCAAGGAAAGCTCTGGTGTTGACATTGGTGCTGAGATTCAGAATGTTATTAATAGAACAAAGCAGACTTTGAGTGTAAAGGACATCCTGAATAAGGCCTCTTTTGATAGCTATATGTATCCTACTGCTTACAACGATGATATGGAAATCACAAGGTACTTTGATTTCACCTTTATTGACAGTATGGAGTTCTTCTCAGTTACAGATTGGGGAAGAAAGATTGAAAACCTTAACGCTGATGGCGTAGTGTATGTTATCATTCCTCGCAGCAACGAAGAAATAGAAGAAATTAGACACGCTATAAAAAGCGGCAACTGTAACCATGATAGAATTATTTTCGTGCTACCTTTGCATTTTATCGATATTGAAAAAATAGCATTTGAGTATAATGCCGTTACGACCTTGAAGGAAATGGTTTTTGAAGATGAACTGCTCTCTGATGAATATGATATTTATATTGAGGATTTAGAAGAAGTTATCGGGAGATATATTTTAAGCTTTACTCGCCCGGAAACAGGACAAGCTGAATATTACTGGAACAGCTTAAAACAGCCTTTCAAGAGAAAGGCACAGATCTCTGCTAAGCTCTCTGAAATTTGTACGGCTACATATCCGAACACCCCCATTATTAATAACGAGTCCATAAATAAAGACAATTTGCCGACGGTAGCAATAAACAGCAGGAGCAAGCTTATTGCCGGTCTGCTTGAAAACGAGCTGAATGTGAATTTAGGACTTACCGGAACAGGACAGGACGTTTCGTTTATGAGAAGCACCCTAATACAGACAGGCATTCTCTCAAACGAACAAGTAAAGCCTGTTTTGACGCTTACACCTGAAGATGAGAATATGGCAAATACCCTTCGCGAAATACAAGAGTTTTTCAATCATGCCACCGAAAAAGATGGGAAGAATTTTAAAGATTTATACGACAGATTGACTAAGCCTGAATTTGGTTATGGCATAAAAAAAGGGGTTATCCCCATCTATATTGCAGTAGTGCTTCACTTCTTTAAAAAATATCTTGTTATCAAGAACAAATCCGAAGAAATGAAGATCACAGCCGATCTCTTGAATAGTATCAACGAAAAACCAAAGGATTTTACTGCCTATATGGAGGATTGGAATGATGATAAGTCAGTCTATATTGATAATCTGGCAGAACTATTTTCAGACTACGTTATTACAAAAGAAAAGGATTATAACACATTTACTTATGTTGTGTCCGCCATGTCACGCTGGTATATTAGTCTACCTAAGTTTGCAAAGGATTTAAAAACTATCTATAAAGGTAAATTTGCTCCCCCTGAAAAAAT
>CAZKSK010000453.1:0-2083 GCA_964555225.1 uncultured Bacteroides sp. | reverse complement strand
TATAGAATTATAATTTAAAAGTTAAGATTATGTTATCATCAATGATTTTAGATGCAATGGTTGGAATCCCACAGTTGGGAGGAGCCATAGGTGCAGGTCTTGCTGCAATAGGTGCAGGTATTGGTATTGGTAAAATCGGAGCGAATGCTATGGATGCGATGGCGCGTCAACCACAAATTATGAATGATATTCGTATGAATATGATTATCATTGCAGCTTTGGTTGAAGGTGTTGCTTTGTTTGCAGTCATCGTCTGTTTGTTAGATGTAATTGCGTAGCCTATGTCATTGCTAACTCCCGATAGTGGATTGCTTTTTTGGATGCTTTTGGCATTCGGTGTAGTCTTTGTTGTGCTTGCTAAGTACGGTTTTCCTGTTATAACAAATATGGTGGATAATCGTAAGAAGTACATTGATGAGGCATTGACTAATGCTAAAGCTGCTAATGAAAAGATGATCCATATACAAGATGAATGTAATTCGTTGTTGGCGCAAGCTAGAACCGAGCAGGATAAGATAATCAGTGATGCCAAGAATGTAAGCAAACAGATTGTTGAGGATGCGCGTGGAACGGCTGAAACCGAAGCTTTTCATCAATTGGAGGAGGCTCGTAAGCAAATTCAGATAGAAAAGGAAAATGCCCTTTTGGACATTCGTCGCGAAGTTGCCGATTTGTCATTACAGATTGCCGAAAAGGTAATTCGTAAAGATTTGTCGGGAGATGCCCAACAAATGGATTATATCAACCGATTGTTAGACGAGGTAAAGAATTAAGCAAAAGATCATGAATACGGGAATAATATCGAACAGATATGCTAAAGCACTTTATGCTTATGCTTTGGAAGAACATTCCGAAGACAAAGTATATAGTGAGATGCAGATATTGAATCGAAGTTTTATGGAGGTCAGACGATTACGTTTTGTAATGGTCAGTCCTGTATTGTCTGCCAAAGACAAGGCTTCTTTGATATATACTGCAGCAGGAGGGGATGTATCCGATCCGTTCAAACGTTTTGTCCGCCTGGTCTTGAAAGAAAATCGTGAAAGCTTTTTTCATTTTATGGCAAATTCTTATATTGAGGTTTATCGTCAGGAAAAAAATATTAATATAGGTCGACTTATTACAGTGTTACCTGTTGATGATTTAGTCCTGAAACGCTTGAAAAAATTTATTTCCGATCGTGCTGTAGGTTCTGTAGATTTTCAATCGAAAGTGGATCCGTCTCTTATTGGTGGTTTTATTCTTGATATTGATACTTACCGTATAGATGCGAGCATATCTACCCAATTGAATACGATCAGGCGTGAGTACGAACGGAAAAATATGAAATTAGTATAACTTAAGTAGTTTATTATGTCAGAGAATATAAAACCAAGTGAAGTTTCTGAGGTTCTTCTGGAACAGTTGAAAGGCATTGGTAACAATGTGAAGTTCGAGGAAATTGGTACTGTGTTACAAGTCAGTGATGGTGTTGCACGTATCTATGGACTGAAGAACGCCGAAGCAGGTGAATTGCTCGAGTTTGACAATGGCGTGAAAGCTATTGTGATGAACTTGGAACAGGATAATGTAGGCGCCGTGCTATTAGGGCCAACTGACAGGATTAAGGAAGGAATGACAGTTCGTCGTACCAGACGTATTGCTTCTATTAATGTAGGCGAAGGATTGATGAGTAGAGTGATTAATCCTTTGGGAGAACCTATTGACGGTAGAGGACCTATTTTGGGTGAAGTCTTGGAAATGCCTTTGGAACGTAAAGCTCCGGGCGTAATCTACCGTCAACCGGTAAACGAGCCTTTACAAACGGGTATTAAAGCGATAGACTCCATGATTCCTATAGGTAGAGGTCAACGTGAGTTGATTATCGGTGACCGTCAGACGGGTAAAACATCTATTGCAATTGATACAATACTCAACCAGAAGAGTAATTTTGAAGCAGGAAAACCGGTCTATTGTATTTACGTAGCCATTGGTCAAAAAGGATCTACGGTAGCCAATATTTATGATGTATTGAAGCAATATGGAGCGATGGAATATACGGTTATAGTTTCCGCTACGGCTGCTGATCCGGCAGCTCTTCAAT
>CAZKSK010000452.1:0-2084 GCA_964555225.1 uncultured Bacteroides sp. | reverse complement strand
CCACGAGTGCAAAAACACGCGCCACCGCGACTCTTCGCCAACTGCACATACCGCCGAACGTTACCAGCAAGCTTTAAACAAGAAAAAGATTCAAAAAAGGTGCAATATTTACATTATATCATGTATTTTTGCTTATTATTTGCATATTTTAAAAACATAATGTAATTTTAAGCGTTTAATATTGCATTATAATAAGAAAAGAATCTAGCAATGATACTCGAATTAAGCATAAAGAACTTCCTCTCTTTCAAAGAGGAAGTTGTATTTAACTTTGAGGCCACAAATGACAAATACCTAGAGGAAACTCATATTGTTGAAGTTGCACCAAATACAAGGATATTAAAACTTGGCATCATATATGGGGCTAATGCTTCAGGAAAAAGCAATCTAATTAATGCTTTTGAGTATCTCCATGATTTCTGGTTTAACACTACAGAAAATAAAGATGAAGAAACTGGGGTAATACCTTTCCTTCTTGATGATTTTTCGAAAAATGAGCCAACTGAATTTGGAATTACCTTTTTTATTAACAGTAAAAAGTACATCTACAACCTTAAATTAAACAAAAACATAGTATTTGAAGAAAAGCTTTCTTACTATCCCACTATTAAACCATTGGAGATTCTATCAAGACACCTTAATCAAAATATTTCTGAGATAAGGTTTAATCGAAGAATTAAGATTACGTCTGCTATAAAGGATGAAATAGCCGCTAAATGCCTTGTTAATATGTCAGTTTTTGCTGCCTACAATAAAGTCAATGTTTCTATCCCCGAAATTGACGCAGTAATTTCATGGATGAAGGTCCAATTCTTACAATCACTGACACCAAATATTGCAATTCAAAATTATACAGAAGGACTATTGTTGAAAGATCCAAGTATCAAAGATTATATTGTTAATTTTCTTTCAAAAGCAGACTTCAATATAAGCAATATAATAACTAAAATTGAGGATAAGAAATTATCTGATGAATTGATTTCATACGTATTAACCGGAGATATACCGACTGAAGAAAAGGAGAGGCTTAGAAAAGATAAAACAATTCAAATCACTAAAAGCTTTTACACTCATAGAATACAAAACAAGAACGGAGAGTTCACAGAATATGAATTACCAGGGGATCTTCAATCGGAAGGTACAATTCGTACTTTAGGGATTGCTGGCGTATTAAAAAGAGCCATCGAGAAAGACGCTTTTGTTGCAATTGATGAAATTGAATCGTCATTGCATCCTCGATTAGTCGAGTTTGTGATAGAATACTTTTTAAGGAACTCACAACAAGCCCAGCTCTTAATAACTACTCATTATGATGGATTGCTTGAAGAAGAGGATCTCTTAAGAAATGACAATATTTGGTTTACTAGTAAAAAAGATAGTGGTTCGACCGAAATATATTCTTTGGCTGATTTTAAAGGAATAAATCGTATTTCCTCGCTTCAGAAAGCTTATAAATATGGCAAGTTTGGAGCAGTCCCAAATATCTAATTTTCGAAATGGGAAGTAGAAAGAAAAACTTCAAATCCCCAAATCAGGGGATATATATTGTCGGGGAAGGCATTACTGAAAAGTATTATTTCGAACATTTAAAAAGATTAAATAATTTTAAATGCATCGTAAGGCCACGATTCTTTTCCAATAATTGTATTTCAAAACTTGAAAAAGAAATTGAGAATTTATTAAGAGGCGATATTTTTATCATTTGTGTCTTCGATGCAGATGTTTCGAACAGAGATAGTGTTGAAAATGAAAGGCTAGTAGCCCTTAGGCAGAAATATAAAGACAACAATAATGTATTATTTTGCGAAAGTTTGCCTTCGATTGAATATTGGTTTCTAATTCACTTTAAAGATACATGTCCAAATTATACTTACTCGCACCAAGTCACAAAAGCACTCCGTAAATACATGAGTGATTACGAAAAGACAAAATGTTTTTTAGAAAAGGAAAAATGGGTTCAAGATTTATCAACTAAAAAAGGAAACTTGAATAATGCTGTACTAATAGCAAAAAAGTATAGAAAAAGTACCAGTAGTGTCCGATTAAAATAATAAAAGAAGGGGTACTCCCCGAAGGTTTCCCCC
>CAZKSK010000451.1:0-2093 GCA_964555225.1 uncultured Bacteroides sp. | reverse complement strand
GCATAGGTTTATATAATAAAAAGTAATTCACAAATTAAACCTAAATAGGTTTATACAAATAGGATAAATTCTAGTAACAGTCCTAAAAAGGTTTACAATTCAAAAATAATGAAAAACAACGTATACAAACATAAATTTATAAATAAAATTTATTGTTTTAAATCCACTTTCGTATCAAGAGGTTGGATTTCCATCCCCAAAGCCTGATGTGGACAGGTCATTTTTCAGGACGGGTCAAACTCCATTATAAAATAAAATTCTAATACCACTATACCACTAAACAATTCAACTTATTATATAACAGCTATTTACAAGTGGTATCAGGACCTAAAATCTAATACCACTGATACCACTTTTTTAGTACACTACACACATTACATTTTTTATCGATTTTTTTCTTTTTTGAGGTAAAGCAAAATAAAATAAACAGTACTGCTAATTATATTTTAAAGTACTATAAAAATAATAAAACAGTACTGCTTATTATTATATATTCCATATATTTTATAGTTAATTAATTGATATACAAAGCTTATTATATGAATTAAATAATATAAACCATTTCAGCGTTTATGGAAAAGAAACAGAAATCGGATACGAATACTTATTTTTAAGATATTTTGATTATCTTCGTACCCGCAAAAACCAACTAAATTTATGAAAAAGAAAAAGAATGAACAGGCAAATGCCGAAGATTATCTGAAACAATTGCCTTCCATCCTGTTTGCGGATAAATTTCAGGAAATGGATTTAAAAGAAATTATCCGCAGAAATGATGATTCTACACTAAACTTGATGCCCGGTTATACCCGAAGCAGCATCATTTCCATACTTTTTGAACATTGTATCCAAAAAATCATCCGGGAAGGATGGGACATAAATGATGAACCACATTTTAAGAAGGGATTGGTAGATTTGGCACATTTGTGTTATGCCAGCGGCATTCATGAAGAAGATGCCGTGAAATGGACATTCATCCATCTGATGAAAGCGGAGAAAAAAGAAGAAATAGCGGCTACTTTCCGATCGGTTTATTTAATGAAAAAGGCAACTGATTTCGGCAAAAAGCCCTGTATGACGAAAGAACAAAAACTAACCTTCCAAATGGAAGAATTTCTGAAACGGCGTTTCGACATACGTTACAACACCATGAAAATGCAAAACGAATTCATAGAAAGAAGAAGTTTCTCCATCGATTACCAACCTTTGGAACGAAGACAAATCAACGGAATATGTATTCGTGCTCACAAAGAGGGATTGGAATTATGGGATAAGGATATTCTCCGTTTTCTCGATTCGGATTATGTACCTCTGTTCAATCCGTTGGAATCTTATCTGAAAGGCCTCCCGAAATGGAATGGAAGGGATTATATCCGTGCAGTTGCCCGACAAATACCTTGCGGAAACCCGAAATGGGAAGATTTATTTTATAAATGGTTCGTTTCAATGACGGCTCACTGGATGAACGAAGATAACAAGCACGCCAACAGTGTGTCTCCATTGCTCACGGGGCCACAGGGTTGCGGAAAAAGTACATGGTGTGCCAACCTGATGCCCAAGGAACTGAAAGATTATTATACGGACGGATTCGATATGAGCAGTAAACGCAAAGCAGAACTGAATCTTACCCGATTCGGACTTATCAATTTCGATGAATTCGACTCCATTACCGAAAATCAACAGGCTTATCTGAAACATATTCTACAGAAAGCGGTTGTGAAAACCGCCGTTCCTCATAAAAGCATCGTACAGTCTCTTCGCCGATATGCTTCCTTTATCGGCACAAGCAATAACAGAGAATTACTGACCGACCCTACCGGTAGTCGACGTTTCATCTGCATTGAAGTAACCGGGCGCATTCGAACGGAACGTTCTATCAATTACCCACAGCTCTATGCGCAAGCCGTTGAAGCGGTCCGTTCGGGCTTGGTGTATTGGTTCTCTGCGGAAGAAGAAAAATCTCTGATGCAGAGTAATGAAGCTTTTACTCAACAAAGCACAGAAGAGCAATTATTCCTGAAATATTTTGAGATAGCCGGGAAAAACGAAACCTGCGAATGGATGACTTCTGCCGACATTCTGACCGAGATAGA
>CAZKSK010000450.1:0-2096 GCA_964555225.1 uncultured Bacteroides sp. | reverse complement strand
TAAAAGAAAGAGTATCACCGGAAGCTGTCAATAATATCAAATTGTTCATAGAAGTTCCTTCTGCAAGGATTGTACCCTCAACTATCTTATCACTAGGAATAACCACTTGCTCAACTTCTGTTTCAGACTGAGCCTTCGGTTTATTGCTACACGCTACTATCACCAACAGGATCATTACAATAGGGAAAAAATTAAAACACTTCATAATTTACAATAATATGATTATCAATACAAAAACATATAAGTCTATCAAAATGTTTAAAGGCCTTTCTTCTTTGCTTCATCCCATATTTCATCCATCTCAGCAATTGTCATATTCTTTAAGTTTTTGCCCCGTTTTAAAGTATGTTCCTCCATATAATTAAAACGACGGATAAATTTTTGGTTAGTCAATTCCAATGCATTATCAGGATTAATATCATAAAGTCTGGCGGTATTCACAAGACTAAAAAATAAGTCTCCAAATTCCTGTTCCGCTTTTTCTTTATCCATTTTATCTATTTCTTGTTGAAACTCATTAATTTCTTCTTTCACCTTATCCCAAACTTGTTCTCTTTCCTCCCAATCGAAACCAACTGCACGGACCTTATCTTGAATTCGGTATGATTTTATCAAGGAAGGTAAAGTTTCAGGAACTCCACTTAAAACGGTTTTATTCCCATCCTTTTCTTTCAATTTAAGCTGTTCCCAATTCTGAATTACGGCTTCGGCATTTTCCGCTTTAACATTTCCAAAAACATGTGGATGACGATAAATAAGTTTATCACTTAATTTATCACATACATCTTTTATATCAAAATCACCTGTTTCTGAACCTATCTTTGCATAAAAGGCAACATGTAATAAGACATCTCCAAGTTCCTTACAGATATTCTTTTTATCATCTTTCATTAAAGCATCTGATAATTCATAAACTTCTTCAATCGTATTAGAACGTAAACTTTCATTAGTTTGCTTTCTATCCCATGGGCATTTCACTCGCAATTCATCTAAAATATCCAAAAAGCGACCAAATGCTTCTATTTTTTCTTCTCTAGTATGCATTTTATTTTTTTGTTTGACAAAGATATAAATAATAGGCTAGTTTATTCGCACATAAACATGATTTTTACTAATTTTGCACAAAATTTCTTGTATACAAAAGAGTACAAAATCAAAAAATTTTATTAATAACTATAATATAATGGAACTAGCAAGTAAGTACAACCCTGAAGAGGTTGAAAGAAAATGGTATCAGTATTGGTTAGACAACAAGCTTTTCTGTTCAAAGCCTGATGGCCGCGAACCATACACGATAGTCATTCCTCCTCCCAATGTAACAGGAGTACTTCACATGGGACACATGCTTAATAATACAATTCAAGATATCCTAATACGTCATGCACGCATGCAGGGGAAAAATGCTTGTTGGGTTCCAGGTACGGATCATGCTTCTATTGCAACGGAAGCTAAAGTTGTAAATAAACTAGCTCAAGAAGGCATAAAAAAGACGGATCTGACTCGTGAAGAATTTCTAAAACACGCATGGGAATGGACAGACGAACATGGTGGTATTATCCTAAAGCAACTTCGTAAACTTGGTGCTTCTTGCGATTGGGATCGCACTGCATTTACTATGGATGAACTTCGAAGTGAAAGTGTTATTAAAGTATTTATAGATCTGTATAAGAAAGGTCTTATTTATCGTGGAGTAAGAATGGTGAATTGGGATCCTCAAGCCCTTACTGCACTAAGCGACGAAGAAGTTATCTATAAAGAAGAGCATAGCAAACTTTATTACTTGAAATATAACGTAACAGATGATAATGGGAAACCATCTGAAAATGGAGAATATGCTGTTGTTGCTACAACTCGTCCTGAAACCATTATGGGTGATACTGCCATGTGTATTAATCCACATGATCCAAAAAATCAACATTTAAAAGGGAAAAAAGTGATAGTTCCATTAGTAAATCGCGTTATACCTGTCATTGAAGACGACTATGTTGATATAGAATTTGGGACTGGTTGTTTGAAAGTCACTCCGGCTCATGATGTAAATGATTATATGCTAGGAGAAAAATACAATTTGGAAACAATAGATATTTTCAACGATA
>CAZKSK010000449.1:0-2097 GCA_964555225.1 uncultured Bacteroides sp. | reverse complement strand
TATAAAGCTGAGCAATCGTGTTATCTTCTTGAATAGCCTCATTCAGATAGAGTATAGCCTTATCATAATTCTTTAAATTCTCAAAAATAATTGCAGCCTGAATGCGCATATTAATAAATTGAGGATTTAGTTTACCACCAACTTTAATTGCTTGCTCAATTAAATTGGCAGCTTCGGCATCTCTTGACATATTCATGCAACATGCACTGGCAAACATGAATGCAATCTCATTATTCGGATCTTTTTCATATGCCTTTTTATAATATTCATAGGATTTATCGAAGATTCCCTGTTGATAATAACAAGTTGCCCGCGTGATATCTATTTCGATATTGTTTTCATCTATTACTAAAGCAAAATCAAGTGATTCTTGAGCTTTAGAGTAATCTTCCATACTAATATATGTTTGAGCCAGATCTATCCACTGCTCTACATCGTATGGATCTTCATCCAATATTTCGTTATATAAGGCTTCGGCTTTAGAAAAATTGGTAATGTTAAAACAAGCTTCGGCATATAGTTCTTTGATTGATTTATTGTTCGGAAATCTGTTATTGGCTTTTTCGAGTACTTTATATGCTTTGTAAAACTCTTTGGCATTAAGGAGGATATTGCCGGCTTCTTCACTGCACATTTCTTTATCATCTTCATTGTCTATTGATTCAAGAGTTTTTTCAATTAAAGGAATACCCTTTGATTTTTCTCCTTTTTGAATATATAGAGCCGCTTGTATCAGTTTAATTTCGGAATCATAATCTTCCAAATATATTGTTTTGAGAAGTTCATCCGCTTCTACTAACAAGTTTTGACTTATAAGATTTTGAATCTTGTATTTTTTTAATTCATTGTCATCCGGATGAATTTGCAGTCCGAAGTCGAGAATTTCACCGGCTTCCTTTGTATTCATCTTAATAGTATCGTAATATTCGGAAATATCAAGAATCGCGTCCACATCAAGGTAACATGAAGAAGTTTTATTCTTCTTCATGTCCTCATATTGTTTCAGAACCTCCAAAAATTCAGGAGATTTAAAATCATCGGAATTATTCGGCATTCTTATCTATTTCCTTGTTTTATTTGTTGATTCTGCTCCAGGTATCTTTCAATGAAACGGTACGATTGAAAATTATTTTTTCAGGAGTTGAATCCTTGTCCATGGTGAAATAACCTATGCGTTGAAATTGTAGGTAATCAAGAGGTTTGCATGTAGCAAGGTATTTTTCTACGTAACAATTTTTCAGTACTTTTAATGAATCGGGATTTAACAAATCACGAAAATCAACATCCTCTGCAGACGGATTCTCTACATTGAAAAGCCGATCATATAAACGAACTTCAGCCGGTAAACAGTGAGAGCAGCTTACCCAGTGAAGAGTACCTTTTACCTTACGATTACTTTCCGGCATACCACTTTTAGTCATAGGATCATATTCACAATAGATTTCTTTTATTTCCCCATTTGAGTCTTTTTTACATCCGGTACATTTTACTATATAAGCATTTTTTAATCGAACTTCCTGTCCGGGAGTCATGCGAAAATATTTTTTAGGAGCATTTTCCATGAAGTCTTCTCTTTCGATCCATAATTCTCTGTCGAATTCGATGATGTGACTTCCCGCTGTCTTATCTTCCGGATTATTGATAGCTTCCATTTGTTCCGTTTTGCCTTCCGGATAATTGGTAATAATCAATTTTACGGGGTTCAGTACGGCTGATACTCGAGTAGCGCGGGTATTCAGGTCCTCACGAACGGCAGCTTCCAGCAAAGACACATCATTAAGAGCTTCATATTTAGTATAACCTATCATGTTGATGAATTTATGAATAGATTCCGGAGAATAGCCTCTTCGACGATAACCGCATATAGTTGGCATGCGTGGATCATCCCATCCGCTAACCAATCCTTCTTTGACCAATGCCAATAATTTACGTTTACTCATTACCGTATAGGTAAGGTTTAAACGATTAAACTCAATTTGGCGCGGACGATTATTTTTTAAATCTTTTCCGTCTTTCAATAGATCTATGAAATAATCATACAGAGGACGATGAACTTCAAATTCCAGCGTACAGATGGAGTGAGTGACACCTTCGAAG
>CAZKSK010000448.1:599-2107 GCA_964555225.1 uncultured Bacteroides sp. | reverse complement strand
TGGTTCGCATTTAACCCAATCAAAGCATGTGTATGAACACGAAGAGTTTTTTTAATTTATATTTTACCTTACTCTGTAACCCTTTCGCATTAATATTTTCAATCGTTTTATAGTTTAAGCCAGACTATTTAGGTTTGTTTACATGTTAAATAACATCTTTGAGTGGCGTGTTTTGTTCTATAAAACATATAAAAAAAGTTGTTTTTATGCAGAAAATTGGTTTAAGATTTGGACTGTAAACCAATTTGCACCTATATTTGCCGCCGTAAAACGACAGAAACTATTCTTTAGAGAAAGATAGGACCGTTTTACTTTCCTGAAAATCAGGAGTCGGTTTTGTGATAAAATGATATGCAGCCTTCGGAAATGAAGGAATTGTTTGCTTGAAAGTTATGTTGCAAATCGATTAAGTTTAACGTAAAAATTACATTATGAAGGTTAGAGCTTATGTTCTCCTTGTATTTGCAGGTATATTGACTATGTCTGCTTCTACAAAAAAAGCGAGTCTGTCCGAAGGTAACACTCCGGGAAATCTTGCTCCGAGAATAGAGTCCATGGATAACGGCCGTGAGGTACGTTTCCAGAATCATTCCGGCAAATACACGCTGTTAAATTTTTGGGCTGCGTATGATGCGGAATCCAGGGCGCGAAACATTCAGTTGTGGAATGAGGTTAACAAGTTGAATTCATCAGAAATTGAAATGATTTCAATCTCTTACGACAAGAGTCCTTCTGTTTTCTCAGAAACAGTTAAAGCAGACGGGTTGAATCAGGAAAATCAATTTCGTGACGAACAGGGTGCTGAATCAGAGTTGTACAAGAAGTATGGCTTGAAAAAAGGATTTAGGAACTTTTTAATTGACGACAAAGGTGTAATAGTCGCAGTGAATGTTTCTCCAAAAAATCTCCCTGAAGAACTAAGAAAAGATTAATCTACAATGAGTATGCAAAGAGGGTGAATCAATATTGATTCACCCTCCTTTTTTTATATTTTCATTCGTATATTATCTGGGAGCCCTCCTGTATAGGAAAACAGCAATCATCGTATAAATAATATTTGGAATCCAAGCGGCAACAAACGGACTAACATAGCCGTTTATAGCGAAGGTGGATGTTACAGTCATAAACAGAATATAAGAAAAACTTAGAGCAAGTCCAATCCCGATGTTAAGTCCCATTCCCCCTTTAATTTTACGCGAAGAGAGAGATGCTCCAATCGTTGTAAGAATAAATGCGGCCATCACTGTGGCAAAACGCTTGTGATATTCAATTTGGAATGTCTGTATATTGCCAATACCTCTTTTCTTCTGCCGGTTGATGTAGACTTCCAACTGTGGAGTTGTCATCGTTTCGCAATCGTTAACCGATATAAGAAAATCGGAAGGTACAATAGTAAGGGTGGTATCTTTACGACTGCCGCTTTGTATGGTTTCGCGCATCCCCTCAAAATCACGTATCATGTAATCGATAACTGTCCATTGATACAGGGAATCATACTTGATTGAGTT
>CAZKSK010000448.1:0-589 GCA_964555225.1 uncultured Bacteroides sp. | reverse complement strand
TGTAAGACGTGAGATTAGTTTTTTATCTTTAAAATGTTCCAACGAAAAACGATACCCCATATTGGAACGGGCCTCGTAGCGATCGAAATAGGCAAAAACTCCGGGTTCAACTTCAAGTTGTACGTTCTTAGCATACAACATTTGCTTATTCTTTATGTATTTGTTCTGGAAATCGATACGCGTACTATTTGCCGGGGGTATGATAAAACTGTTTAATACAAATGTTAAGGTTGCTATGATTGCTGCCGAAACGGCATAGGGCATCATAAGCCGCCTGAAACTCATTCCACTAGCCAACATTGCAATTATTTCTGAATTGTCTGCCAACTTCGACGTAAAGAATATAACGGCGATAAAAGTAAACAGGGGACTAAACAGATTTGCAAAATAAGGAATAAAATTCAGGTAGTAGTCCAGAATGATATCTTTCAACGGAACGTTAGGCTGCAGAAACTTGTCAATTTTCTCATTAATATCGAACACAACCGAAATGGAGATGATCAACATTATGGCAAATACATAGGTTCCAAGGAACTGCTTGATAATGTATTTGTCGATCCGTTTCAATTTGAATTTCATGGATTATAAT
>CAZKSK010000447.1:0-2114 GCA_964555225.1 uncultured Bacteroides sp. | reverse complement strand
GAACTAAACCACTGGCTCATTTCTGCCTATTTGGTTTGGGATAAATAAATTTCTAAATAAGCTGTACCATGGATACGTTGTTACCTTTCGCACTTCTGTGCCTCACCTCTTTTTTTACGCTGACCAATCCACTCAGCATCATGCCTATCTTTCTAACCATGACTGACGGGTTTTCTGATATGGAGCGGAAAGCCATTGTAAAGAGGGCTACCATCGTATCTTTTATCACATTGGTGATGTTCGCTGTTTCTGGTCAGCTATTGTTTAAATTTTTTGGTATCTCCACCAACGGCTTCCGGGTCGTTGGTGGAGTTATTTTCTTTGCCATAGGTTGGGACATGCTTCAGGCTCGTATCACAAAAGTAAAACTCAAGGAAGACGAGATCAAAACTTATGCCAAAGATATTTCAATCACCCCCCTTGCCATTCCTATGATTTGCGGACCGGGATCCATTACTAACGCAATTGTACTTATGGAAGAGGCTGATACATTTTGGATGCAGGTAGTACTTATTGCCTCTATTGCGATCGTATATCTGCTAACATTCATCATTTTGCGTGCGGCAACCCGCATTAATAAAATCATAGGCGAGACTGGCAATAATGTGATGATGCGTCTGATGGGACTTATTCTTATGGTTATTGCTATCGAATTCTTTGTAAGTGGAATCAAACCTATTCTGATAGACATCCTTCGTCAAGCACCTATACAATAGAATACATTATTGAAGATTTAAACATAAGTGTAGATGAAACTGGACAAGATCAAAGTAATCGGATTCGATGCAGATGACACCCTTTGGATTAATGAAAGTTATTTTTTAGAAACCGAGCGTAAACTATATGAATTGCTAGCCCCATACGCAAGCAAAGAAATTGTTGCCGATCAACTGTATCGAACAGAAATGCAAAATATGCCACTGTACGGGTATGGAGTTAAAGCTTATATACTCTCTGTTATGGAAACAGCGATTAAGCTTGCAGGGGATCAGGCAACCGCCTCTCTTTTACATCAAATACTTATTTTTGGAAAAGAACAACTCGAACAACCCGTCGAATTATTACCAGATGTTCACAAAACACTCAATGCCCTGTATGGAAAATACAAACTCATTGTTGTAACCAAGGGAGACTTGCTGGATCAGGAGCGTAAACTTCTTCGTTCAGGTATTGCACACCTGTTTCATCACGTAGAAATAATAAGCGACAAAACACCCCAGACATACCGACAACTGTTAAATCATCTGGACATACAACCGGAAGAATTTCTTATGACTGGTAATTCTATGAAATCGGATATTCTTCCCCCACTCAGTCTTGGCTGTTATGCCATTCACGTTCCGTATAAAACTACTTGGGCGCACGAAACAGCCGAAGCACCTCAACAAAATTCCAGATTCAAAGAGGTTGGCACATTATGGGATATTGTCGATTTCCTATGATTATTCCTTACACAAATCCTGCATCACCAAGCCTGCAAGTGTAAAACCAAACATTGCAGTTGTATGGGCGAGTGTTCCATTAATGCGTGCCTTCGAACTGCACCATTCATGGTTGGCAAGATCCGGATCTCCGGGTGCATTATGAGATTTCGGACATAGACAAGCGCTTGTACCACAAGAGGAATTAGCGCCTCTGTTTTCGAGTAACTCCTCACTAAACACGCACTTAAATTTTTTAGAAGGCTTCTCGCCTTTTTTCATTTTCCGGCGAAGTGCTGCAGCTAACGGACAACCCTTTACTTTCCAGAACTCGGTGACTTCAATTTTTAACGGATTCATTTTTAGGGCAGCTCCCATTGAGGAAAAGAATACCGCGTCTGTTTTTGTTGCCCTACGAATCAAGTCGGCTTTATTTTCCAGACTATCAATCGCATCTATAATATAATCGTAAGAATGCAAGGCAAACGAATCGGCTGTTTCAGCACTGTAAATCTGCTGCAGCGCAGTTATTTCGGCCAATGGGTTAATATCAAGTAAACGTTCTTTAAGTACATCCACCTTTACTCTGCCCACGGTCTTAGTCGTAGCCATCAACTGACGATTAATGTTGGTTACACAAATACGGTCGGAATCAACAATTGTGAGGTATCTGACTCCCGATCTAACCAGACT
>CAZKSK010000446.1:0-2114 GCA_964555225.1 uncultured Bacteroides sp. | reverse complement strand
CATGTACAACTTTTTACTCATATTTATCAACTTAAATTAATTCCGCCAACGGGTTAAGAAAATGATAAGACAACTGAGCAAATTAATTATTCATTTAAAGACTATAAGAATTATGAAGAGAAATTATCGTTTCATTTATCTATTTGTTGTGGCTGTATTTGTAATGACAAGTACCATCACCGCACAAGATTATTTCAGTAATTTCCCTGTAAGAGCAAATCCCAAAATCGTAGGGAAAAAGGTAAGCAGTCGCTTGATGGAGACCAAACACCAACTTTATGGAGACAGAGGTATACATTATGCTGAAGTCTGCACCTGGTATGGAGCGCTCCGGTTCGCCGAAATGACGAATGACAAGGAACTTACCAAGAAACTGAGAGAGCGTTTTGAGCTGTTGTTCCATTTGGAGAAAGACTTGCTTCCTCCTCCGATTCATGTAGACCAGAATATGTTCGGTTGTCTGCCTCTGAAACTGTATCGCATGACGAAGGACGAGCGCTATAAAGAACTGGGATTACCGTATGCCGATACGCAGTGGATTCTTCCTGAGAAGGCAAACGATGAAGAACGTAAATGGCATAAGAAAGGATATTCCTGGCAGACCCGCCTTTGGCTTGATGATATGTATATGATTACCATTGTGCAAGCCGAAGCCTATCACGTAACGGGAGATAAAAAATACATCAACCGCGCTGCCAAGGAAATGGTGCTTTATCTGGATGAGATTCAGCGTGAGAATGGTCTCTTTTATCATGCGCCCGATGTGCCCTTCTATTGGGGACGTGGCGATGGCTGGATGGCTGTTGGTATGACGGAATTGCTTTTCAACCTTCCTGAAAACGATCCTAACCGTCAACGCATCCTCAAAGGATATCGCTTGATGATGGAGAACCTGAAGAAATATGTGAATGAAGATGGACTCTGGAACCAGTTGATTGACGAAAAGGACTGCTGGACGGAAACTTCCGGTTCGGCAATGTTTACGTATGCCATGATTTTGGGTGTGAAGAACGGATGGCTGGACAAGGATGAATATGGACCGATTGCCCGCCGTGCATGGTTGGGACTTTGCAACTATCTTGATGATAACAATGACTTGATGGAAGTTTGCATCGGTACAGGCAAGAAGAACAGCCACCAGTATTATCTGGATCGTCCCCGCATTACAGGTGATTATCATGGGCAAGCTCCCATTATTTGGTGTGCTTATGCGTTGCTGAGCGAATAAAATATTCTATTCTTCATAGTTGGCTGAAAAAGCCACTTTAATTTATATACTTCATAATCTCTTTATTGGGATTATGAAGTATATGTGTTATTTTACCTGAGTACTAATAAAAGACTTATTTTCGCATACGTTTAAAGTGATGTGAAAGAGGAAATTATTCGTTTGTGGAACTTATACTTAAAATAGATAGTTATGGATTTAAGAAAGTATCTCTTTTCAGGAGTTATTCTCCAGGGGGTAGGCTTGTCCTTGTACGCTCAGACAGATAAGCCCAATATTGTGGTGATAATGACAGATCAGCAGCGCGCGGATTTGTGTGGGCGTGAAGGTTTTCCGATGGAAATCACTCCGTACGTCGATGAATTGGCGTACCAAAATGCCTGGTTTGATAAGGCGTATACGGTTATGCCTGCCAGCAGTCCAGCACGTTGTTCTATGTTTACAGGCCGTTTCCCCAGTGCTACTCATGTGCGTACGAATCACAATGTACGTGATGTACACTATGCAAAAGATTTGGTAACTGTTTTGAAGGAGAACCATTATAAGACTGCTTTAGTGGGTAAGAATCATGGCTATTTGAGTTCGAAAGATATGGATTTCTGGTCTGAATATTCTCACTGGGGAAAGAATAAGCCGGTGACGGAGGGAGAACGTGCCGTTTCCGAATTCTTTAAAGAGTCTGTCGGACAGTGTCTGGAACCTTCGCCTATACCTGTCAAGGACCAACAGCCCGCAAGAATAGTGGATGAAGCTATAGAATGGATCGACAGCCAGAAGGATAATCCGTTCTTTGTCTGGGTTTCATTTCCCGAACCACATAATCCCTATCAAGTCTGTGAACCTTATTACTCGATGTTTGCACCGGATAAGCTTCACAGACTTGATA
>CAZKSK010000445.1:0-2116 GCA_964555225.1 uncultured Bacteroides sp. | reverse complement strand
TTGTTGCTCAGGCACTTATAAATAATGTTAAACTATAGTGTTGCGGAATTAAGGGTAACAAGAATTATTGCTTATGAAAAGAGGTCCTGTTACATTTGCGTTTGTTAATCATACTATTTAAACACAATCATTAATATGAAGAAAAATTTATTGTTTTTGGCTATGCTGTTCCCCGTATGTTATTCATTTGGCCAGAAACTGCATCTGAACGATCTGGGTTATTATGAAGAGAGAGGGGTGAATGTATTGGTTTACAGTAACCAGTACAACGGTATGTTTTTTGATGAAAAGACTGCCGGCATTGAAATGATACATCACGGAGTACGTACAGTAACAGGAGGTGCCGTGAGATTACAGAATACTCCGGAACAATGGGATCTGGTGCCTACGGTATTATCACGTAAGATAAATTCGGATAAAAGTATTGAAGTAGAGTTGAGATATCCCGATTATGATTTTAATTCCCGTCTGAAAGTCTTTCCTAAAGATGCGGGATTCATTGTAGAAGTTTATTTGGACAAGGAATTGCCTGAAAAGTTAACAGGTAAGGCGGGCTTTAATCTTGAATTTCTTCCGTCGGCATATTTTGAAAAGAGCTATATAGCCGATGGCAAACCGAATTATTTCCCTCGCTATCCGGCAGGGAATACAGTTGTAAAACCTATAACCGATAAAATTCCTCAGATCTTCGGACATACTACTTTTGATGATAGAGGTAGAGGAGAATATCTTGTTCCTATGCCGCTTGCAACAGGAAAAGAATTCGTTTTGGCGCCGGAAGATGCAGAAAGAACCGTTACAATAAAATCGGAAGCTGATTTATCTCTTTATGACGGAAGAAATTTAGCACAAAACGGTTGGTATATAGTTCGCTCACTGCTTCCTGCAAAAAAAACAGGGAAGGTTTTGGAATGGTATGTCGAACCGTCTTCCGTATCTTCCTGGATTCGTGAACCGAATATCGGTTTTTCTCAAATCGGTTATTTCCCCGATCAGAAGAAAGAGTCGGTTATAGAATTGGATACGAATGACACTCCATTGTCACATGCCACTATTTATCAGGTCAATGCCGATGGAAAGTCAATACCGAAATTAACAGTTGATGCAAAGATATGGGGTAAGTATTTACGTTATAATTATCTTACTGTTGATTTTTCCAGTGTGAAAGATGAAGGCGTTTATTACATTCAATATGGTAATCATAAAACCAATACGTTTGTGATCGGTAAAGATGTATTTAAAGATATTTGGCATCCTACATTGGATGTCTGGTTCCCTGTCCAGATGGATCATATGGAAGTTAACGAAGCTTATCGTGTATGGCATGGCGTTCCTTACTTGGATGACGCTTTACAGGCTCCTGTCAATGAGAAGCATTTTGATGGTTACAGTATGGGGCCTACTACCGATACGAAATATAAACCTTACGAACGTATTCCTGGACTTGCGGTCGGAGGCTGGTTTGATGCGGGTGACTTTGATATCCAGACCGATTCCCATAACAATGTACTTTTAAGTTTTACCGATGCATGGGAAAATTTTAAGGTAAGTCGTGATGAAACGTATGTTGATCAAAAGACGAGATATGTGGATATTCATCGTCCGGATGGGAAACCTGATATTCTCCAGCAGATTGAGCATGGAGCATTGAATCTTGTAGCACAAGTGAAAAATATCGGTCATCCGGTTCGTGGCATTGTTGTTCCTAATCTTCATCAATATCATCACTTGGGGGATGCTTCTACGATCACCGATAATTTACCATATAATCCTAATTTAAAACCGTACGAAACAGATGGTAAATCCAGTGGAACGATGGATGACAGATGGGCTTTTACCAATCGTATGCCTATGCTTGATCTTCAAACTGCTGCTGCATTGGCTGCTTCTTATAGAGCTTTGAAAGATTATAATCCTTCTTTAGCTGAGGATTGTTTAGCATGTGCAAAGAAACTTTGGAATGAATCGAAAGATGCTACAATGCCGCATATGTCAGGAATGCCATTTTTCCATTTTCCAAGTATGGATACGGATGCGGCACTTCAACTTTATATCAGTACAAAAGATCCTCAGTACGTAAAGCGTTTTGAAAGCAGTCTTTGGAAGTCTCTTGATA
>CAZKSK010000444.1:0-2120 GCA_964555225.1 uncultured Bacteroides sp. | reverse complement strand
GAAGTGGAAGCAGACGGAATACTCATCAGTAACATGAGAGTGGAAGAAGAATCGGTACCCTTTGAAGAGAAAATTCCATTTAATAAGGAAGTGATGACTCCTGCCGGCAAAATGAAGTTAACAGCAAACTCTAAAACACTTCATGATTATGATGATAAAACATTGAAAATAACTGTTGTAAGTAAAGAAAATGCAACGAATGCCTATCGTTCCCATATAGAGACATCGCAAATGACGAAACAGAGTACACTAGTGAATATTGTGATGGAAGATCAAAATATAGATCGTGCGGATGCCATTCTGAATATGTTGCTGAAAGTGTACAGCGAGAGTATTGTAGAAGACAAAAATCGGGTAGCAACGAATACTGCAAGATTTGTAGATGAACGTGTACAGCTAATCAGTCAGGAATTGGGAGATGTAGAAGAAAAGCTGACTCGATTGAAACAGGCCAATAAACTGGTGGATATACAGGCAAACTCGGCCATGTATTTGCAGGAAAGCAGTAAGGCGAAAGACGAAACCGTGCAAATTGAAGCACAACTGGGCGTTGCCAAATATTTACGTGATTATCTGACGGACGTGAGCAAACAAAGAGAATTGATTCCTAATGTGATAAATAGTGATGATGTAAGTTTGAATGCACAGGTGCAGGAATACAATACAAAGATGTTGCAAAGGAATCGGTTGGCAGGAAACAGCAGTGAGGAAAATTCAGTGGTACAGGAGTTGAACAAAGATCTGGCGGCCATGAGAGGAAGTATAGAAGGTACTCTGAACAGCAATATCAACGCTCTGCAAGTAAGACTGAACAAGAGTCGCTCAGTCCAGAACCAGACTACAAGCAACATTGCCGCTATTCCCGCACAGGAGAAATATGCATTGGATGTGCAGCGTCAACAAAGTATTAAGGAAGCTCTTTACACGTTCTTATTGAACAAAAGGGAAGAAACGAATCTGCAACTAGCCATCACGGAAGCAAATATCAGGGTAGTAGAAGCTCCTTTCGGAAGTCGTATACCTATCGCACCTAAAAAGAATCTGATATTGCTGGCCGCTTTCCTTATAGGATGTGCATTGCCGCTAGTCTATTTCCGTTTGCGTGAATTCTGGGATACCGGTGTCCGAGGCAGAAAGGACATAGAAGACAATACCACCTTAAGTGTTCTCGGCGATATACCAAGTCGTCATCACGATCAGGAAGATGCCGATATTGTGGTAAGTGAAACGCGTAACGACCGGCTCACGGAGGCATTCAGAATTTTACGAACCAATTTGGAATTTGCAAATAAGGATGCCCGTGTGCTGATGTTTACGTCAACAACGGTGGGTGAAGGTAAAACATTCGTAAGTCGCAACATGGCAGTGACTATAGCCATCAGCGGAAAGAAAGTGGTTCTGGTTGATACGGATATCCGCAAACGTACACAAAGTAAACTTTCAGGAGTGAAGGAACAGAATGGAGTAAGCACTTATTTAAGCGGAATCACGGAAAATATTTCGGACATTATACAGGAAGGACAGATTGATGGAAAAGTGGATGTGGTTCCTGCAGGAATGATGCCTCCTAATCCAAGTGAACTATTGATGAGTAACAGACTTGAACTGTTGATTAAAGAATTGCGTAGCCTATATGATTATGTAATTTTGGATAATGTACCCGCACAAGTGGTAGCCGATGCAAGTATCGTGAACCGTGTAGCCGAGCTGACACTCTATGTTGTGCGTGTGGGTGTGATGGATCGCCGTTATTTGCCTGAACTTGAACGTTTGCATAAGGAAAAGAAATTCAAGAATTTGTATGTAATATTGAATGATTCCAGTGTGAAGAACCGTTACGGTTATGGATATGGGTACGGCTATGGCTATGGTTATGGATATGGCTACTACACTGATGAGGACGGAAATAGGAAAAAGTATAAAAAACGCATTAAGCGTGAAGGGAAAAAAATGATTAAAAAAATTATAGGAAAGAACAACTAACATTTTCGATTATAATAGAAAAAAAGGCTGTGCTGAAATGAAAGCACAGCCTTTTTTATTTCAGACAAAATGGACTTGAGTACTTTATATGTTCCTCTTCTTGTAATCTGTAAATTGTTTTTGTGAATGACAAGAAA
>CAZKSK010000443.1:0-2128 GCA_964555225.1 uncultured Bacteroides sp. | reverse complement strand
GTAATATCTAGCATCAAAGGAATATTCTGAAGCATACCTGCTCCTGCCCCTTTTCCGGCAACACGTTTTACAGGACAACCAAAATTTAAATCAATAATATCAGGACCGACAGCTTCAACCATTTTTGCAGCTTCGACCATTGTCTCCACATCTTTTCCATAAATTTGTATAGCAACCGGACGCTCCGCATCACTCACAATTATCTTTTGCATTGTCTTATTTACCTCACGGACCAATGCATCAGCTGAAACAAATTCGGTATATACCAAATCAGCTCCAAAACGCTTGCACATCAATCTGAATGCTATATCGGTAACATCCTCCATTGGCGCTAAAAAAACAGGATACTCCCCCAAATCTATTGAACCTATCTTCATACACGTTCGCTATTTTCGCCTATTTTGCAAAAATACGGAAAAAATAGCTAACTTTGCTACCTAAAACAATAGAAAAGACAACAATATGACATATTCTTCTTCAGATTTTGAAATTATGGCACCTGTTGGTTCCAGAGAATCACTTGCTGCAGCCATTCAAGCCGGAGCTGATTCCATTTATTTCGGCATAGAAAGCCTGAACATGCGTGCCCGTTCTGCTAGTGCGTTTACAATAGAAGATCTCCGTGATATAGCACAAATCTGTGAAAATAATAAAATAAAAAGTTACCTCACTATCAATACGATTATTTATGACGAAGACATAATCTTGATGCGTAAGATAATAGATGCAGCAAAAGAAGCCGGAATCAGTGCCGTCATTGCAGCCGATGTCGCCGTTATGAATTATTGTAACCAAATAGGACAAGAAGTGCATCTTTCTACCCAATTGAATATTTCCAATGCTGAAGCCTTAAAATTTTATGCCAAGTTTGCTGATGTTGTTGTATTGGCCCGTGAACTGAATCTGAAACAAGTAGGCGAAATATACCGTCAGATTCACGAAGAACATATTTGCGGACCTAAAGGGAAAGAAGTGCGGATAGAGATGTTTTGTCATGGAGCTTTATGTATGGCAGTTTCCGGAAAATGTTATCTTAGTTTGCAAAATATGGATGCATCAGCTAATCGAGGTGCCTGCATGCAAATATGCCGTCGTTCCTATATCGTAAAAGACAAAGAAAGTGATATAGAACTAGAAGTAGATAATAAGTACATTATGTCGCCCAAGGATTTAAAAACGATTGATTTCATGGACGAAATGATAGAAGCCGGTGTAAGAGTATTCAAAATAGAAGGACGTGCCAGAGGTGCAGAATATGTACGCACAGTTGTGGAATGCTATAAAGAAGCTATCCATTCTTGTATTGATAGAACTTTTACCGAAGAAAAAAAACGAAACTGGAATAACAGATTAAAAACAGTATTTAATCGCGGTTTCTGGGATGGTTATTATCTGGGACAGCGCTTAGGCGAATGGAGCAAGAATTACGGTTCAGAAGCCACCGAGCGTAAAATATATGTAGGAAAAGGTGTAAAATATTTTTCCAATATCGGTGTTGCTGAATTTGTTATTGAAGCAGCAGAACTACACACAGGTGAAAAATTATTAATTACAGGACCAACTACAGGAGCCATGTTTCTTACTCTTGATGAAGCCCGTGTAGATTTAAAACCGGTCGAAACAATATGCAAGGGCGAACATGTTTCATTTAAAGTCCCAGACAAAATCCGCCCTAGTGACAAACTGTACAAATTGGTTTCTGCTGATGAAATTCAAAAAAAATGACTAATTGCTTCCTAACATAATTAAATCAGTACTGATTTTATTTCCCCAACAAATTCAAATAATGTACTTTTACTAACAAACTTCATTGGAAATAAAAGCATAATATTCAATTCAGCTTAAGGAATTCGGTCGGAAGGTTTTTATATTTTACAGATAAATACCCTTTTCCAGTAGTTCGAATTTTAATACGGGCCATACCATTTGCTGCTTGAATCTTCCGAGAGCCATCAGATGTTCCTAAATCATCTACTAAATAACCATCTCCTGTAAAATCGAAGTAAACAAAAGAATCTGCATCTAGACATATTTTTCCCTCCTTATCAACTAGTTTAACTTCTGCTAAATAAAATCCATCGGACAGAAACTGAGCCTTCAAACAGATTTTAACCGGATCACCCCAAGT
>CAZKSK010000442.1:0-2128 GCA_964555225.1 uncultured Bacteroides sp. | reverse complement strand
TACACCCATACCGGCATATTTTTTTTCATCTTCCAATCCCAAATATTTGGCCGTTGCACCTGTACAGATGATAAGGGTCTCCGTTTCTATTTCTTTTTCGCCGTCTATGGTTATTTTATAAGGAGCCTTACTTAAATCGGAAGCAGTGGCGACACCGTTACGGATATCAGCACCAAAGCGGGCAGCCTGTTTGCGTAAATCTTCCATCAATTCCGTTCCGTCTATTCCTTCGGGGTATCCCGGAAAGTTTTCTATCTCAGTAGTAGTTGTCAATTGTCCTCCTGGTTGTATACCTTCATAGAGAACCGGAGCCAAATTGGCACGTCCTGTATAAATAGCAGCGGTGTAGCCTGCAGGTCCTGAACCGATGATCAGGCATTTAACTCTTTCAATACTCATTTTTGTCGTTATTAAAGTTATCTTAAATCAATAATTTCTGCTTTCGGATATTTTTTCTTGTTGAAAGTAAATATATTTTCAGTCAAATTTTGATTCTTGTTGAACGAATCGATACTAATTTGACTTGAATTATCGTTGCGCGTTGATAGGATGATTTGAAGCGGTTTATAGTCGGTTTTAGCTATATAGATAGTTATTACCGATAAATTTTCCTTGGTATTTTCAGCGGTAAGAATCACTTCATAAACTCCTTTTCCCTGCCATTTTGCAATCTTTCCCAAGCGATAGTTATATCCTTGTTTGTAGAGATTCAGAAAAACGTAGGGATTAATATTTTGAAGTTCTTCGTTTGACGGATTGGCTACGTTGACTTCATCATTGTGTGCAATATAGGTCCATTGGGTTTTCCCGTTGAACCAGCAAACCATTTCCGGAGTGTTTACCTGGAATTTGTTACCTTTCAGCAAGATCGTACCGTCACTGCGCCCTACCAGTTTGCCTCTTTGAAAATTCTTTATATTAAAAGTCGCACGTATTCCTTTCGATGTATTGAATATGGCAGCCGTATTATCCAATATCTTTTTTGCATTTGCGTCTTTTTGTGCAAAGCCCATTGTAGGAAACAAAGTGCAAAGAATGATAATAAAACTTTTTAATTTGAGCATTTTTATAATTGTTTTAAAATTCATATGAAAAATTATCAGGATTGGAGATTGTTTAAACGCATTTCCAGATCTGTTTCATCCGTACAAAGTACCTGACGTGCCTTACTTCCTTCCGACGGCCCCACTATTCCGGCTCTTTCAAGCTGATCCATGATACGTCCGGCACGGTTGTATCCGATACTGAATTTACGCTGAATTAAAGAAGTCGATCCCTGCTGATGAATAACAACCAATCGGGCGGCATCTTCGAACATCGAATCCAGATGATTCATATCGATATCGCCGGGAGTCGTGCTGTTATCTCCTTCATCTACAAATTCCGGTAACATGAAAGCTGAAGTATATCCTTGCTGTCTGCTGATAAAGTTTACTATTTTATCTACTTCGGGTGTGTCGATAAAGGCACATTGGATACGAATCGGCTCTCCGCCTTGCAGATACAGCATATCGCCTTTCCCGATCAATTGATTAGCCCCCGGGCGATCCAGAATAATTCTGGAATCGATCATGGACGCTACCCGGAACGCTACGCGGGCCGGGAAGTTCGCTTTGATGGTACCTGTGATGATGCCGGTAGTAGGTCGTTGTGTCGCAATGATCATGTGGATACCCACTGCACGTGCCAACTGTGCAATACGACAAATAGGAAGTTCCACTTCTTTACCGGCAGTCATAATCAAATCACCGAATTCATCAATGATTACCACGATATAAGGCAGAAATTTATGTCCGTTTTGCGGATTTAATCTTCTTTTTATAAATTTCTCATTATATTCCTTGATATTTCGAGCTCCGGCTTTCTTCAATAAGTCATAGCGTGTGTCCATCTCTACGCAGAGAGATTTCAATGTTTGTACGACTTTGGTCACATCCGTTATAATAGCATCGTTGCTATCGGGAAGTTTAGCCAGATAATGATTTTCTATAGGTGCATAAATCCCGAATTCAACTTTTTTGGGATCAATGATGACGAATTTTAATTCTGCCGGATGCTTTTTGTATAACAAAGAAGTTACAATGGCATTTAAACCGACGGATTTACCCATACCTGTGGCACCTGCAAC
>CAZKSK010000441.1:0-2139 GCA_964555225.1 uncultured Bacteroides sp. | reverse complement strand
ACAATAGGTAAGCAACGTTCCAGCCAAAGCTGTCAGCTCCACTTCCCGATGTAGGCATTCATGTTGTATTTTCGGTATAATCCGGCTTCATTCATATAACGAACCATACCGAATACCGGCCTTTCCTGCCAGGGGCGATCGTGCAGGCCAAAGCACCATCCTATCCCGGTAAAAGAATTGGCGTCGCGACCATCCAAAAAGTAACGGTTGTTCAGATAGCTCATACGATGATAGGCCTCTTGGGGAGTGGCCGACCATTCTATCAGTTTCTTCCCCCAATACATACGCATGGTGTTTTCCATAAAGCCGGTCTGTATCATTTCTCTCATAGCGGCATTCCAGGAAGCATCATGCGTTGCAGCCTCTTCTAACAGGTTGAGGTCGTAAACAAACGGACGCTTGTCCGGTTCATGTAGCTCCAGACTTTTACGACTCCATTCGGGTAATGAATTATAGGAATCGTAGTTCTTTGTAAACCAGATGTAATTATGAGCCAGCTCCCTGCGAACCACCAATTGTTCAATAAACGGAGCCGACTCCGGATATTTCTCTACAGCCTTCCACATCTCCACGGGTGATATAAAGCCGAAGTGCAAATAAGCACTCAACCTTGACGTGGCAACCAACGACGGATCGTTCCGGTCATTATCGTACGAGGCAAGTTTATCCTTAACAAAAACATCCAGCAATCGGTTCGCCTCTTGCTCTCCCCCCTTCATTGCAACAGGATTCAACCACGCATCACTTCGCAGCTTCTCAAGTGTACTGGTCAGAATCCTTTCATTTAGTGCGGACAGTTCCGGTGATGCCTCTTTACGGCACGTCAAGACAGGTATCTCATCTTCCAGCTCTGAAGTGAAGTAAGGTAGTTTATCCGTAATTTTAGGACGCAATGTCCTTGCCGCCCACTCCCCTTTATGAGAAGCAGATTCGACAGGCACAATCAGATTATCCTCCACCTCAATCACCTTACAGGGCGCATGTTCGCCAAGCCATCCCGACCAATCGCGCTGGATGCGCAGGTACCCTTTGTCGGTAACAACACAGGCAGCATTTGAAAGAGGCTCCAGGAAAGCCTCTTCCAACGTACCCGTTCTTATTTCAAATTCACAACCCAGGAGTGATACCCCGGAAGCAAAATCTTTTAATCCCTGAATAAGAAAGTCGAAATGACGGAAGTTTGCCTCCGGAAAGGAAGCATCCAGCCGAAACACGACCTTCAGGGGCAAGTTCAATTCGTTTGCCAAACGGATTGCATGAAACAATGCCTGATTATTTCTTATCCGGACCGAAGCCTGCATACGGTATAACACATACCTGCCCGGCAGATAAGTCCGGTTGTTCAACTCATGAATCCGTTCTTTTCTCATATCTTACTTGCAGCTTATCAATATTTCGCGGGCAACCTGGGCTGTAACGTCACGGTCTTCGCCAAAGGCAACATTCCTTTCAGTAAACCGTCGTGTAATCTCGTCTATGGTCGCATCACCGATATTCTCCTCACTCAACCGGGTATGCAGCCCGAGGCTACGGAAGAAATCTTCTGTTTTTTGGATAGCCAGGGCAACCCTTTCTTCGGTAGTCCCGCTGGTTATACCCCAGATACGTTCGCCGTATTGAAGAAGCTTACCCTGTTTCTTAGCCGCCAGCACACGTAATGTTCCAGGTAAAACAATCACCAATGTAGCACCGTGGGTAAGACCATGTAATGCCGTTAGTTCGTGACCTATCATATGTGTAGCCCAGTCGTTGTTAACCCCCATCGAGATAAAACCATTCAACGCCATGGTTGCACACAACATAAAGTCGGCCATCAGGTCGTAATTCGTCTTATTTTCCTTAATCTTTGGGGCAATCTCAATCAGAGAGGCAAGAATACTCTCGGCCCAGCGATCCATCAGACGCGACTGTCCGGGCGAAGTCATATACTGTTCCATTACATGCACAAACGTATCTGCAATACCACATGCAATCTGGAAATCGGGCAATGTAAACGTAACCTTCGGATCCAGGATTGAAAATACAGGATAATTACTGTAAAACGGATACTTTTCATGGGTTTCAATCCTTGAAATAACCGCCCCGCTGTTCATCTCGGAACCTGTAGCCGGCAATGTAAGCACCGTCCCCATGGGCACC
>CAZKSK010000440.1:0-2140 GCA_964555225.1 uncultured Bacteroides sp. | reverse complement strand
CCATGCAGAACTCCAATAAAAAAGACATACGTATCCGCGATCTTCTGTATCACGAATCGGGCTTGGTGCCCTCCATTACTTTTTATACTTCGGCCATCGACTCCTCCTCTTTCCGGGGCAGCTTGTACAGCCCTAAGAAAGATGCGGCACACCCCAGACGCTTCGATGCCAATTCGTTTGTAAATACAACCTTCCGGTACCGCTCTGATCTGGTCTCCGATACGTTACGCCCCGGTTTTTCCACCCAGGTGGCACGAAATTTCTACTTGAACAATACCTTTCGGGATACTATTTTCCGTATAATAGCCCAATCGCCGTTGCAGACTCCCGGTAAATACCTTTATAGCTGCATTAACTTCATTTTGCTACAACAGGTGGCCGAGCAACAGATGCAGATGCCGTTGAATGAAATCCTGGGACGCTATTTCACGGCTCCATTAGGTGCAGGAAACACCCTGTATAATCCGCTTACCCGGATAGACAGTCTGTGGATTGTTCCTACGGAAGACGACTTTTTTGTGCGCCGCCAATTGCTCCGGGGCTATGTGCACGATGAGGCTGCTGCATTTATGGGGGGCGTTTCCGGCAATGCGGGGTTGTTTTCCAATGCAAACGATCTGGCCAAGCTGCTGCAGATGTTGCTGAATGAAGGGGTATATGGCGGCGAACGATACCTTCAGCAGGAGACACTCCGTCTCTTTACCCAGAGTAAGACGCCCAATTCGCACAGGGGATTGGGATACGACAAGCCCTGGCCGGAGAATCCCAGACTTTCTTCCTGCGGACTACTTGCTCCGCGGTCGGTGTATGGCCATACCGGTTATACGGGCACCTGTTTCTGGATAGATCCGGACAACCGGCTCATCTACATATTCCTGAGCAACCGGGTGCATCCCACCCGAGCAAACAACTCACTTGCTTCCATGAATATCCGTACACGTATCCAAGATGCAATCTATAAATCTTTTAATGGGAAAAGTAAAAAATAACTCGTACTTTTGTTGCCTGGATTTTTACTCCCGGAATTTTTAATTACAAAATATAAAATTATGCTATTCGGTCACGGTGACGATTATTTTAACTCTCAGACAGAAGTGAAGATCAACTTCAGTTCCAATGTCTGGCATGGCGCAAATCTGGAAAAACTAAAAGAGCATCTGAACACACAGTTCGACAAGCTTTCCCGTTATCCCGAGCCCGATGCTGCCACACTTAAGCGATTATTGGCCCGCCGGCACGAAGTGAATGAAGAAAATGTGGTGGTAACCAATGGCTCTGTCAGCGCCTTTTACCTTATTGCCCAAGCCTGGAGAGGTGCCAGTTCACTTATTGCAGTTCCTTCTTTTTCTGAATACGAGGATGCTTGTTGTCTGCATGAACATAAGGTAAGCTTCTTCTCGACAGGAGACGATTTGCAGGAAGTTTCTTTTGAAGGACAGGATTTCTGCTGGATCTGTAACCCGAACAATCCGGATGGAAAGATGATTCATCGTTCGGAATTATTGGCTTTGATAGCAGCGAACCGCAATACTATCTTTGTGGTGGACCAGGCCTATGTAGCCTTTACTACAGAAGATCTGTTAAAACCAGCAGATGTTAAGAACAATCCGAACCTGGTTATCATACAGTCTATTTCCAAGGCATATAATATCCCGGGACTTCGAATCGGTTACGTTATTGCACAGTCTGACATAACAGAGCGAATCAACAAATACCTGATTCCATGGTCAATCAATGCATTTGCGATCGAAGCCAGTAAGTATATTCTGATTCATCCGGCTCAGTTTACTTTGCCTGTACGTAAATGGCAGCGTGAAACAGCCGAATTTATTTACCAGCTGAATAAGTTGGATGGGATTGAAGTACTTCCTACGGCGTCCACCTTCTTCCTGGTGAGACTGAAGACCGGTGTAGCAGCCGACCTCAAAAACTGGTTGTTGTCTACCTATGGAATCCTGATACGTGATGCTTCGAATTTCCGTGGACTGGATGAAACATATTTCCGTATCTCTACGCAAACAGCCGACGAGAACAGACAGTTTACAGAAGCGTTGGCCGAATGGCTGAGTCTGCAGAAATAAGCTGAGATATTAAAAGAAAAACGGGCTACATTTATGAATGTAACCCGTTTTTCTTTTTT
>CAZKSK010000439.1:0-2144 GCA_964555225.1 uncultured Bacteroides sp. | reverse complement strand
CCTGAATGCCATGACGACCTTAAACAGCGAAATCAGTCACGAGATGGTAGATGGCGGTATCAATGAGAAAGAGGTGGAAGCTTTAAAAATCCAGGGAGTTCCCTCGGTATTTGCCAATGGGAAACTGATTCATGTGGGACGAAGTGATTTTGGTGAGCTACTGAGCAAACTGGAAGCCGAGTTTGGGGTAAATGAAATCAATGAAGAAAAACCTGCTAAAAATTACGATGTGGTTGTTGTGGGAGGTGGCCCTGCTGGCGTTGCCGCAGCGATCTATACCGCACGTAAAGGATTAAAGGTTGCCCTTTTAGCCGAACGTATCGGTGGACAAGTAAGAGAAACCGTAGGAATTGAAAACCTGATTTCTGTACCGGTAACAACCGGACAAGAGTTGGCTAACAACCTTATGGCGCACATCAATGATTATCCCATCGATCTATTGGAGCATCGTCGTGTTGAGAAGGTATCCACCGAAGGGATAAATAAGATACTGAAAGTTTCCGGAGGTGAAACTTACGTGACGCCGGCCTTGATAATAACTACCGGAGCCAGCTGGCGCCGACTCAATGTACCGGGTGAAGCAGAGCATATAGGGAAAGGGGTGGCATTTTGTCCGCATTGCGATGGTCCTTTCTATAAAGGTAAACACGTTGCAGTGGTAGGTGGAGGAAACTCCGGTGTAGAAGCCGCAATCGATTTGGCAGGAATCTGTTCCAAGGTCACCATTCTCGAATATGCCGACGAACTGAAAGCCGATCAGGTATTGCAAGACAAAGTGAAGAGTCTGCCAAACGTTGAAATCATTCTTCAGGCACAAACATCTCAGGTTATTGGAGACGGAAGTAAAGTAACTGCGATCCAATATAAAAACCGGGAAACCGAACAAGAAGAGCAGGTAAAGCTGGATGGAGTCTTTGTACAGATTGGGTTGGCTCCCAATAGCAGTGTATTTAAGGATGTTGTAAAAACAAATCACTCGGGCGAAATCAATATAGATTCCAATTGCCGGACCAACATTCCGGGTATTTATGCCGCCGGTGATGTTTCTACAGTACCATACAAACAAATTATCATTGCCATGGGCGAAGGAGCCAAAGCAGCTCTTTCTGCTTTTGAAGACCGCATCCGTGGAGTTCTTTCATAATATTTCCATTCATTGATCTGTATCCGGACTATAGGATGAAGGAACACTCTCTTTTGCTAAAACATAAAAGTTAAAATTCAAGAGGGTGAATCGGCCGTACGATTCACCCTCTTATTTCATTACATAGGACTCATTCCCGGAAGCAGCATATAGATGCTTAAGGATAATCAGTCGTTATTCTTATTTTTTTCTTTATCCAGTATGGCTTGCAATTCTTTCACTTTATCGGGATATTTATCTGCCAGATTCAGTTTCTCGCCCTTATCTTTTTTCAAATTATAAAGCTGAGGAAGTTTACTGTTGCCCAACTCCGTATTGGTTAGTTTATTATAGGCAGGGCCATTACCCGGAGCAATGTATTTCCAATTGCTGGTTGTAACAGAAAGCGATCCGGCTTGCTCTATAATATATTCGCGTCCCAGCTTAGTCTTTCCCAACAATGTATTTAAGAAGTCCCTGCTATCCGGCGCTGATCCTTCGGGCAAAGTTGTATTCAACAAGGAGGCCATGGAAGCAAACAAATCCAACTGCGAAACCAGTGCAGAAGACACTGCAGGCTTTACATTAGCCGGCCAGCTTACAATAAAAGGAACCCTCGTACCCGCTTCGAAATTACTGTACTTTCCTCCCCTGAAATCGCCCCAGGGACGGTGTTTCCCTAGCAACTCAACAGCCTTATCCTGATAACCGTCATCCACTACCGGACCGTTATCACTGGTTAAAACAATCAACGTATTTTCTGTCAGCCCCAACCTATCAAGCACCTTCAATATCTCACCTACACTCCAGTCGAACTGCAACAAGGCATCACCACGGGCACCCATTCCGCTTTTTCCTACAAATCGTGGATGAGGTACACGGGGCACATGGGCATCATTCGTTGCAAAATAAAGGAAAAATGGTTTGTGCTGATTATCTTCTATAAATTGAACCGCTTTGGTTGTGATGCTATCGGCTATATTTTCATTTCAGTATTTATGTCGGCCCTGATACTGACCAT
>CAZKSK010000438.1:0-2144 GCA_964555225.1 uncultured Bacteroides sp. | reverse complement strand
AATCATCGAAGTCGTTGTAGCCTTCGAGCTTGGTCTTTTATTTCATAGCTCTCACGTCTTTTATTTCGGACATATTTAAGATAATTCCTCGTCAGATTCTTAATTGTTTCAATATCTGAAATGGGTAAGAACTCAAAAATAGTTAGCAAAGATATTTTTCGTTCCCTCAGTATTTCGATGATTAAGCCAATAACCGACAAAACATTTTGCAATTATAGAGCATTGCCTTTTTCATTGTTTACGTCACCTAATACATTGATATCATGATGACAATTAAATTATTATATATTATTATAAATATTTTCAAAAGCCAAACATTTATTGAAAATAATTGCGTATTTACGCATTTTTATAGAATCAATTAATATTCTGAAAATTTTAATATTCAGAATATAATCACTATTTTTGCACAAAATCAGATTCGTGTGAATATGTGCAATATTAATGATTATATAAATGAAACCACATTGTATATTAGTACAATGCTGAATGAACAAGTGAAGTTAACTCCACTTGCAAATAATACAATTGGGCACTTACCTATTGCCGTCTCCAGTGAATATGAGTTTTTCCACACTTTTATATTTCAGCATCAAGTTTTGTTATGTTTCTGCCTTGACAGCACAGATATCACTCCTGCAAAATTGGATAAACAAAAGACACTAATAGCAAACAAGATGGAAATGATTCCAGTCTTTGTGCTTGACAAAATAGCTTCGTATAATTTACAACGACTTGTCAACCAACGGGTGAATTTCATTATTCCGCAAAAACAGATGTTCATTCCTGATTTACTCATTGAGTTGAAAAGACAAGGGAATTATGACGAACACACATACGCCACTATTCCTCCTCTTGCACAATGTATCATCTTGTATGAGTTAGAGAATGACGATATGGATGACTATTTAAAAACGCAAAACATAGCTGAAAAATTTGGCGTTTCATACGCTACCGCCAACCGGACCTTGAGATGGCTATCCACCAATAATATCTTATCAGTTGAAGGTGGAAAGGAGAAAAAATATATTTTTACTAATACTGGTAAATCTCTATGGGAAAAGGCCCTTTCATTGCTGGTAAATCCCATAGAACGGGTGGTTTACTCTGACAACACTATCAGTAATGCTTTATTAAGTGGCATCAATGCCTTGGCAGAATACACTATGATAAATGACGAAGCAAATATGTGCTATGCTATTAGTGAGGAAGAATTGAAATTATCAGGTATTCAGACGGATAAAAAGTATGGTAACAACGCCCTGGAAATTTGGCGTTACAATCCACATTTGCTAAGTAGTGACAAGACGGTAGATAAGTTATCCCTGTATTTGACATTAAAGGATAACAAGGATGAACGTATCCAAATTGAATTGGATAATATGATAAACGAAATCAAATGGTAAGAGGCATAGAACAATTTAAAGCATTCTTTGCTGGATTTGAAGATAATTATGTCATCATAGGTGGAACAGCATGTGAAATCCATGAAGAAATATATGCACAGACACCACGTGCCACAAAGGATATCGATATAATTCTGCAAGACTAAAATTTGTGTCAGATTAGTATGTGTTCACGCATTATATCAGAGGACTATAATAAGTTTGGAAAATATAAAGTGTTGACTTAAAGTTATATGGACGGGAAAGTTCACCGACCTATCTCTCCGAAATAAACATTGAAAATCAATGATTTACGAAATCAGCACCCGATTTTACACCCAAGAACGTAAGGCCGGGTGTTTTGGTATTATTTAAGATTATAATTATAGCAAAAAAACTTGCCTAACTTTGTAACATTTTCTTTAGTCTTATATCTAAAGGGAAAAAGATAAAAATTATGAAAAAGTTAATTTTTAAAGTTGGGCTACTGTGTGTAGTATTATTGGGGCTAACAGGTACAAGTCTTGCACAATCTTTTTCTGTGCTACGTATTATGGAAAGAACAGCAGACGCCTGTTACGGATTTACCTGCAATCCGGAAAAAGATAAAATCTTTCAGATTTCGCAGAATTGGAGAGGCCTTTGCTGTAATAACCCTTATGATCTTGGTTATTATCTTGGGAATGGTTATCTGGATATATTGGAAACAACAACATATCATTTTAAACTTGTATTTTTTATTTTTGTCCCTTGGATTTG
>CAZKSK010000437.1:0-2146 GCA_964555225.1 uncultured Bacteroides sp. | reverse complement strand
GTCTGGGATGGGCCCAGGTGGGTAACGATACGGATCCCTACAGCTTGTCGCGTACCTACGAGTACAAGAACAGCTCCTTTGGCGGGGTTCCCAACTACGGACTGGATATAATATTGAACAATGCGCATCTGAAACCGGAACTTACCAATTCTGTGGAGGCGGGTATCGAGCTTAAATTGTTGAATAACCGTGTAGGACTGGATCTTACCTATTACAATAACCTGACCAAAAACCAGATTATGCAGGTGCCTTTGGCTGCTTCGAGCGGATATACAAGTCAGTGGATGAATGCCGGAGAGATCAGCAACAAAGGGCTTGAGGTGGTGCTCAATGTGGTACCTGTGCAGACAGCAAATTTCCAGTGGGAGGCTACTTTCAACTGGTCGAAAAACAACAACAAGGTGGAAAAACTGAACGACCAGCTGAAAACATTGCAGATTGCTTCATCGTTTGTGGCGCTGCATGCTACCGTTGGGAAGCCTTACGGCGAGCTGATGGGTTACAATTATGTATTCGACAGCGAAGGGAATAAGGTGGTTGCCGCCAATGGCGTATATGCGAAAACGGCTCAGACAGAAGGCTTGGGAAGTGTGCTGCCCGATTGGCTGGGAGGAGTGCGGAATAGTTTCCGGTATAAAAACTTCGACGCAGGATTCTTGATTGACGTTCGCAAAGGGGGATACTTCTATTCCATCACCCAACAATACGGTATGTATTCCGGAACACTGGAGGAAACTGCCGCCAATGGTATCCGCGAGAATGGATTGGTGTTGGAGGGTGTTCAGGGTACGGTTGCCTATAATGCGGATGGAAGCTATACGGTTACAAACACCCGGCTCAACGATAAAAACGTATCGGCCTTCGAATGGGGGCGCTCGCATAGCAGCGGGGTGCAGGCGCAGAATGTGTTTAAGTCGGATTACGTGAAACTGAGGGAGATTACGGCAGGATATACCGTTCCTCGTCTGGGTGATACGGCTGTGAAGGATGTGAGATTCTCCGTTTTTGCCAACAATGTGTGGACAATCTGGAAGGCGAATAAGAATTTTGATCCCGACTTTACCCAGAGCTCCGGTAATATTCAGGGGCTGGATGGCGGGAACATTCCTTCTCCGATTACTTACGGATTCAATATCAGTGCTAAGTTTTAACTATAAAAATGATCAGCGAAATGAAACGAAATAATAGTCTAAATTGGATAGTGTCGGGCTTGTTGGTATTTTTGGCTTCCTGCTCCGACTTTGAAGCAATTAACAAGAATCCGAACAGTCCGGAGAAGGTGCCTACCCAAAGTTTAATTGCTTATGTGGAGAGAAGCATCGTAGATGAGATACGTTCCACCAACCTGTCGATCGGTCGTTCCGACCTCTATGTGCAATGGTTGGCGAATAATACCTATACGGATGCCGACCGCTATTACTGGATCAGCTCCAATGGGAATGATTCATGGAAGAATCTATACCTGGCGCAGAGCAACCTGGATGAAATTATCAGGCTTAATGTAGACGAAGCCACTAAAGCTCAGGCTGCCCAGAACGGTGATAACAACAACCAGATTGCCGTTGCACGTATCCTGAAGGTGTTTACCTATCAGGTGATGACCGATACCTGGGGTGATATCCCTTACAGTTCTTTTGGCGGATCCAATGCCACATTTGATGCCGGTAAAGCGGATCAGGGTGTGATTTATGCCCAGTATGCCAAACAGGAATTGATCTATGCGGATTTACTGAAAGAGCTGAAAGAGGCTTCGGACCAACTGAATACGGGTTCTTCCGCATTTGCAAGCGGTGATGCCATATATAAAGGTAATGCCCTGAAATGGAAAAAGTTTGCCAATTCACTAAGTCTTCGTATCGCAAATCGTGTACGGAGTAAGCTGAATGAGGCAGATAACCGGATAAAGGAGATTCTGGCTAATCCGGCACAGTATCCTATTTTTGAAAGCAACGACGACAATGCATTGCTGGCTTTCGAAACCAATGCCCCCAACCAGGCTCCGTTTTACAAAGCCACGACTTTGGCAAACCGAAACGACTATGCTGTAAGTAATGTGTTTGTAGATTTTCTACAGGGTAAGAAGGCGGTATTTCCGGTTCAGGACCCGCGTCTGAGCGTGTATGCGCAACCTAACAGCAAAGGAAAC
>CAZKSK010000436.1:0-2150 GCA_964555225.1 uncultured Bacteroides sp. | reverse complement strand
TCAATTGTTTCCCTATATTATAATCCTGGTCTTAAAAAACTGTTCTTGAAAAGAGACCGAATCTTTAATCAGATTAACATCAAAACAGAAATCGGGAGGAGCCACGACCAATTTATTTTCAACATCATCCAGTCGTTCGATAATAGCAATACATTTTCCATAAAAACGGTCGATAGGATAATCTATCCCGATAATATATGCATCCATTTCTTCTCCATCCGGAGCTAAAGTATTTGGTACATATCCGTAATTAATCGGGTAACGATACTTATATTCAGGATGACAACTACCTAACGGTCTATCCACTACTACATGCAGCATCTTATTTAAATAGGAAAGGTCTGACATTATTATTGATAAATTATCTGTACTACATATCTTCCAAATCCAAACAGCAAGACTCAACTTCATAGTTATTCAAAATCTTCGTTTTTAACACTTCAATTTTGGCTTCAAGAAGTTGCGGTTTGAAATTCTTGCGCCGACGTTTTGCTTCTGCAACATAAGCCTTCTTATTGTCAAGAGTAATAGCGATTATAGAATTTCATAAGCCCTGCTTTTTTACGGCGGTAAATTTTACCGCTGTTGCAAAGATAATAAGAACTATGTCAAATCACTTTTCCCCCTATTATTTTTTTATCAAAATATTTTTATATATCAAAGACTTAATCTATTTTTACGGCCAAACAATAGAGCTATAAAATATTGAAAGTTAATAATTAAGCGATTTACAGATTTACGAGAACGACCACAGAGATAGATAGAACGATTGTTCAATTAAAAAAATACGAATATGAAAAAATTACATGTATTTGTATCTGTCATTCTTATCGCAGTAACATCCTCTGTTAAAGCACAAGGATTATTCAGTGAAAATTTATTCAATCATTTTGCTTTAGGAACTACATTGGGTACACCCGGTTTTGGAGTTGACATTGCTACAACAGTCGGTGACTATTTCCAACTAAGGACGGGATTCACCACTATACCCAATATTAAAATGACTACAAGCTTAGACGTCTCGGAGTATGCATATGAGGGGTATACCGGTCCGGAGAGTTATGATTTTGAAGGTAAAATCAATATGACAAATCTAAAAATCCTGGTAGATATATTTCCGTCGAAAAAGAGTAGCTTCCACTTTACGGTTGGGACTTATATGGGCCCAAAAAAACTCCTGAAAGTCTATAATAAGGAGGATGGAAGTTTGATATCCATTACCAATTACAACAATCAAGCCTCCGAAGATGATCAAATAGGCATCGAATTGGGTGATTATTTGCTGAAACCCGATGCTTATGGGAATGTGGAAGCGAATATAAAAGTCAGTGGAGTGAAACCCTATCTCGGAATAGGTTTCGGACGTGCCGTTCCAAGAAAGAACCGCATCGGATTTATGATGGAACTGGGATGCCAATTTTGGGGAACGCCCAAAGTATATGCTTCGGACCATCAGTTAACATCGGAGAATCTGGGAGGGGATGACAATGGAGCCATCAAGATGATGAGTAAAATTCAAGCGTATCCCGTCATCAGTTTCAGACTTTGCGGCAGAATACTATAAATCAACGGCGGTTATTTCCCAACAATCGCCGTTGTGTTTGTCATCCCTAAGAAAGTGTTCAATCCTCTACCGATTGATCCTAATCATACGCAGTTGTTTGATTTCGGCTGCGTTCACTTCGATATTCATATTTTCATTTTCTTTTTCAAAGCGTAAAGAAAGCAGGTGCTTACCTTGCTTCAAGCGGATGAGAACCTTGTTGCTCCATCTCCTGTCATTCCAACTGTTGAGCCCTCTTTGCGGAAAAACAGCTCCACCTGCAAAACGATGATCTACAAACAAGGAGCGAATACAGCACTTGTTGTCCGTAGTTATCGGACCATTCCCATTGCCATAGAGAATGTCGACGGCATACCAACCGCTAACCGGAGCATCGACCGTACAATCCACCTTCTTGTTCTTATCACGGGTAATTGATACCTCAAAGGGATACTCCTGTTTTGAAACGTCATACAATATCGGTTCGCAGGCAAAAGAAGCAAAGCCGTCGGCGTCTACTGCAATTACCTGATATTCACCTGGAATGGATAAGGTGTAGTGACATCCGTCCGATACGGTTGCAACAGGCGTTCCATTTTTATAAATC